>NZ_BAAAMU010000043.1:17851-79886 GCF_039529435.1 Nonomuraea maheshkhaliensis | reverse complement strand
GCCCCGACTGCTACGACTACGACGGCTCGGTCCTGTTCAACGCCATCAGCCCCGAGCTTTGGCGCCGCTTCACCCTCGCCCTGCGCCGCCGCTTCGCCCGCCTCAACGGCTTGACCGTCAAAGCCTTGCGCGAGCACGTCAGCATCGCCTTCGCCAAGGTCGCCGAATACCAGCGCCGTGGCGTCGTCCACTTCCACGCCGTCATCCGCCTCGACGGACCCGACGGCCCGCACTCACCACCACCCGCCTGGGCCTCCGCCGATGCCTTGACCCAAGCCGTCCAGCACGCCGCAGCAGCCGTGACAGCGGAGGTGAAACCGCTCAACCGCATCTTCCGGTGGGGCACGCAGCTCGACGTCCGCCCCATCACCATGAACGGCGACCTCACCGAACAGGCAGTCGCCGCCTACATCGCCAAGTACGCCACCAAAGCGGCTGAATGCGTCGGCACCCTCGACCGCCGCATCCAACCGCTCGACAACCTCGACGCCCTACCGATCCGCGAGCACGCTCGACACCTGATCGCCGCCTGCATGCGCTTGGGCGAGCACTCCGGCCTGGCCGAGCTGCGGCTCACCCACTGGGCCCACATGCTCGGCTTCCGTGGCCACTTCTCCACCAAGAGCCGCCACTACTCCACCACCCTCGGCGAACTCCGCGCGGCCCGCGAGGAACATATGCGCGCCCAGGAGATCACCACGGGCCGCCTGCCCCTGTTCGACGAGGACGCCGTCCTGGTCGTCGCCCATTGGGCCTACGCCGGACAAGGGCTCTCCGCCGGCGAACAGCTTCTCGCCGTCGCCATCACAGGCCGGCGGACACCACACCTCGGGGGACCAGATGACCGCTGAACTGCTCACCGTCCCAGAAGCCATGGCCGCCCTGAAGGTCAGCCGCTGGACGCTCTACAACCTCATCCGCTCCGGCGAACTCCAGTCCATCGTCGTCGGTGCCCGGTGCCGCCGCATCCCCGCCTCCTCGCTGGAGGCATACGTCACCCAACTCTGTGAGGAGGCCGCCTGATGCCCGCCAAGACCACCACGGCAACCCCGGACGAGCCCGAGCGCGGCCCTCGCAAGAGCCGGCGAACCCGGGCCAACAACGAAGGCTCGATCTTCCCGTACAAGAACGGCTGGGCAGGCTACGTCTGGGTCACCACCCCAGAAGGCAAGAAGACCCGGAAATGGGCCTACGGCAAGACTCGCGAGGAGACGCACGAGAAGTGGCTCAAGCTCCACGAGCTGGCTCGCAGGGGACCGGTAGTCACGAAATCGCCGAAGCTCTCGGACTACCTGGCGTACTGGCTCACGAACGTCGTGGAACCTAACCTCGCGCCCAAGACGGTGGCGAACTACGAGATGTTCTCCCGGCTCTACATCACGCCAGCACTCGGCTCCAAGCGGCTCGACAAGCTGACCGTGCGGGACGTCCAGACCTGGGTGAACAAGATCCGATGCTCCTGCCAATGCTGTGACCAGGGCAAAGACGCCGCCCGCCCAGAGATCCACAGCAGCCCAAAGCGCCGCCAGCACTGCTGCGCGGTCGGCAAGTGCTGCAAGTCCGAGCCCTCGGAGTGGACCGTCCACGACGCTTACATGACCCTGCGGGCTGCCCTGAGTAACGCCGTCCGCGAAGAGGTCCTTACGCGCAACGTCGCGTCCAACGTCAAGATGTCGGTCCCTCGGAAGCGCAAGGTCAAGCCCTGGTCGGTGGATGAGGCCAGGACCTTCCTAGAGTCAGCCCGCACTCGGGAAGACCCGATGTATCCGGCGTACATCCTGGTGCTCGTCCTGGGTCTCCGGCTCGGCGAGGCCCTTGGGCTGCGTTGGGAAGACGTCGATCTCGACCATGCTGAGATGACTATCGGGTGGCAGCTCCAGCGAGTCGCCGGCAAGCTGCTGCACCGCCGCACTAAGACCGCCGCCTCCGACGCGATGCTCCCCTTTCCTGAAGTCGTCACCACAGCACTCCGCGCCCGCCAACGGACATGTGACGCGGCCCGAGAAGCTGCAGGGAACGACTGGCAGGAGACCGGCCTGGTCTTCACCACCGCCAGCGGACGACCGATCGAACCGTCCAACTTCCGGCGCAGCTTCGCCAACGCCTGTGACAAGGCAGGAGTACGACGGCTCCACGTGCACGCGACACGTAAGACCTGCGCGTCCTTGCTGGTCGCCCTCGATGTCCACCCACGCGTGGCCATGCAGATTCTTCGCCACAGCCAGATCGCTGTGACCATGAACATCTACAGCGAAGTCTCCTCAGAGGAGACGCGCAAGGCGCTCAAACGCCTTGGTGATCAGTTCACTCCGTAAGCAGGGCGACTGCCTAAGGTTGAGCAGTCGCCCTGGGTTCACTTACGGACCCTGCTTCTTACGGCATGATGTCGATGCCTAGCGCTACCGATACGACGATGATGATCGCAATCACGATCGTCTTAACGTGAGCCCCCCAACTCTCAGGAAGAGTTAGAGAGACTACACATCCTCGCAAGTTGTTAGACACTGTCGATCCTCCGTAGTTTTTCACTGAGAATCGCCGCGTCTAGAACTACCAACTTGCAGTTCGCTACTACAAGATGATTAACTAAGTCGCGTTGAACACTACGAAGTTAGTCCTAGACTCGACTTCACGTGGAAGGCTCGGAAGCTGTGGCAACAGCAGCCGAGCCTTTCCTCATGCCTGGAATAGCTTAACTGCATCTGAACCCTTATTGGCCAGGGCCACCCGATTATTTTTCCTGCCGGCTCTCAGTCCAGACACTGGGATTCGTGCGAATTGCTACAAATCCCCGGTAATCCGTCAGCAGCCCCCGCAGGCAACCGGCCCCTCTGCTGTAGCTGTACAGCCAGGCTCAGGGCAGAGAAGGCGCCGTTGCTGTACTTCGCTGCTGTACGGCCCTCAAACTGTCCTAGCATGACGAAGCCCAGGCCGAGAGCGACTCTCTGACCTGGGCTTACGCGTGTGGAGCCTAGGAGATTCGAACTCCTGACTTCCTGCTTGCAAAGCAGGCGCTCTGCCAACTGAGCTAAGGCCCCTTCGACGAAGATAGCTTACCGGGCGGAGGAAGCTACCTGCGTCGTACCAAGGTCATCGCTCAGGACCAGATTCGGGAAGTCGGCGATCGAGTCGAGGATGTGGGTTGCACCGCCCTTGAGCAGGCGTTCCTTGCTGTGTACGCCTGTCATCACCCCCGCCACGATGGAGGCGCCCGCGCGTTTGCCGCAGAGCATGTCGCTTTCCGAGTCGCCGATGACGGCCACCTGGCGGACGTCGGGGACTCCTGAGCGCAGGACCGCGTGGAGGACCATGTCGGGCCAGGGGCGGCCGCGGCCGCCGGCGTCTTCCGGGGAGATGGCCAGGTCGATCTTGTCGTGCCAGCCCAGGACGCTCAGGATGCGGCTCAGGGTGGTGCGGCTGAAGCCCGTGATCAGGGCCAGTTTGATGCCGTTGCCACGGAGTTTGTCGAGGACCTCCATGACTCCGGGCATGGGTACGAGACCCGCCCGCTCCAGCGCTCCCTCGTAGGAGCGTTCGAACGTCAGGTTCGCGGCCTGTGCCTGGGCCTCGTTGCCGGGGAAGATCCCACGGAAGACATCGATCTTGGGGCAGCCCCGGGACCGGTGCACGTGAACCATGGCTCGCGCGTACGCTCCGGTCCCGGGCACTATGCCCTGGGTCGCGATCGCCTCGGCAAAGGCGCGCTCGACCATGGCGATGTCACCGACTGTGGTGCCTGCCAGGTCCAGGCACACCAGCTTGATGGGGACGACGTCACTCATCGCCTCGCCGGTCGGTTAGTTCTCGCTGCCGGTCGCCTCGGTCCAGAGATCGAGCTCTGCGCGGTCGGCCTGCACCTTACGCCAGATCAGCAACCCCCCAAGGGCGATCAGCGCCAGAACGAGCAGCTTCTTCACGGTGTGACCCCACTTCTTCGACGGCCTCACCTGCCGGGGTGAGACCCAACGGTTGACAAGCAGCCTAGCAAGGGATGGCTGGGCTCCCTGTGTTGCGCACGGACCAGATGTGTGGAATGTGCGAAGGGAGGGTGTTCAGCCCCTGGTGGGGCCGCACTACCCGTCCCATCTTGGACAACATCCCAGTGACGATGGTTCGAGCGTTGCAGGTCAAGATTCTCCATGCCCCATGGTTCATGGTTCACGGATTGGACAACAGCTCGATCATGCCAAAATTCCCAGCTTGATGCGCAGGCGCCGGGGGCGGGGTATCCGGTGGCCCACCCTTGTGCTGGTTGGGTGCGGGAGGTGAGGAGGGCTCGGGAAGTCGGTACGGATCTGCCCGTCCGTAGCGGGTGCTTCCGCCGTATCTGAAGTCGAGAAGAAGGTGATGTGGGTCCCAGACGAGGGCGGCTCGCTGTTCATCCCCAGGGGGTACGGTGCCAGGTTTCACGTGGAACTGCAGGGTGGGGCGGTCATGAAGGCGGCGGCCAGGTTCGGTCCGTACGGTCTGGTGCTGGTTGTGGTGTTCGGTGGTGCTGTGGGAGCGGGGGCCATGGTCGGTCCGCCGGCTCCTCGCCAAAGTGCGAGTGTGACGGTAGGGGAGCATGCTGGACATGAAGCCGGGTCCCACTCCGGTACGGTGCCCGGTGGGCTGCAGGTTTCCCAGGACGGTTACACGCTCAACCCGATCACCTCGATCACGACCGGCGGCGCCCCGGCGGAGTTCAGGTTCACCGTGATCGGCCCTGACGGCACCCCGGTCACCGCGTACCAGGTCGCGCACGACAAGAAGATGCACTTCATCGTCGCCTCCCGCGACCTCACGAGCTTTCAGCACGTGCACCCGAGCATGGCCCCCGACGGCACCTGGGCGGTCGGCCTTTCGGTGCCGAAGGCGGGGTCGTACCGCGCGTTCGCCGACTTCGTCCCCACCAAAGGCAAGAAGCTCACGCTTGGCGTGGATCTGCAGGCCGCGGGCGACTACCGGCCCGAGCCGCTGCCGCACGTCAGTCGTACGGCGGCCGTCGACGACTACACCGTGAACCTCGCGGGGAACATCATTCCCGGCCAGGCGAGCAAGCTCGTCCTCACCGTCAGCAAGGACGGCGAGCCGGTCGACGACCTGGAGCCCTACCTGGGCGCGTACGGCCACCTGGTCGCCCTGCGTGCCGGCGATCTCGCGTACCTGCACGTGCATCCGGAGGAGAGCGACGAGGCGGGGCCTGAGATCACGTTCGTCGCCGAGGCGCCCAGCCGGGGCGACTACCGGCTGTTCCTGGACT
The DNA here is from genome assembly GCF_039529435.1 of Nonomuraea maheshkhaliensis. Lineage (NCBI taxonomy): Bacteria > Bacillati > Actinomycetota > Actinomycetes > Streptosporangiales > Streptosporangiaceae > Nonomuraea > Nonomuraea maheshkhaliensis. The sequence goes on along the minus strand of NZ_BAAAMU010000043.1, from coordinate 74,644 downwards.
TCAAGCACGAGGGGAAGGTGCGGACGGCGAGTTTCACGGCGACGGCCACGCTGTCCGATGGGCATGCCCCGTCCGCTACCCACGACCACACCCATTGACCGATGCGCGGTTGACGGCCGGGGTCATGGAAGCACCGGCCAGGACGAACATGGCGCCGACCAGGAGCCATCCCAGCGTGCCCGCGCCCAGGACGACCGTCGTGAGCACGACCGGGCCGAGCATCCTGGCCACGGCCACGCCGCTGCCGAAGAAGCCCTGGTACTGGCCCTGCCGGTCGTCGGGGGCGAGGCCGAAGCCGATCTCCCACGAGCCCGAGGCGAGCTGCATCTCGCCGGCCACCAGCAGCGCCGTCGCCACGAGCAGGAACCCCCACCAGTACGGGCTCAACGCGAACACCGCACACGCCGCGAACATCGTCATCCCTGCCCGCCGCACCGCCGCCGAGGCGTCCCGCAGGCTCTTGACCCGCTTGGCCACCCGTACCTGGAACAGCAGCACACCACCCGTGTTGATCAGCAGCAGCACGGCGACCACCCACGTGGGCGCACTGGTACGCCCGGCGATCCACAGCGGCACCACCAGGCTGAGCAGCGGCATGTAGAAGAGCATCACCGCGTTGACCAGCGTGACGAGCGCGTACGGCCGGTCCCTGAGCACCGCGAGGCGGGGGCCGGCGGGGGCGGCGGTCGTCCGTACGGAAGGCAGCCGGAGGAGCAGGACGGCGGCGAGGAGGAAGCCGAGGGCGTCCACCGCGAACGCGGCCAGGTAGCCCTCGCGGGTTCCGAGGTGCAGCGCGAGCCCGCCGAGTCCGGCGCCGACGGCCAGGCCGCCGTTGAGCGTGGCCTGCAAGGTCGCCCGTACGGTGGTCCGCTCGGCGGGCTCGATCAGGGCGGCGAGCAGGGCCTGGCGGGCGGCCGACAGACCGGTCTGGGCGGTGCCGTACAGGCAGGCCACGAGGACGAACGGCACGAACGAGCCGACGAACAGGAACGAGCCGACCGCCACGGCGGTGGTGAGCGCGAGCAGGACGGCGACGCCGCGGGGGCCGCGCCGGTCGGCGAGGTGGCCCAGGGGTACGCCGGCCACCAGGCCGACGGCCCAGCCCAGGGTGAGCCCAAGGCCGATCTGGGCCGCCGACAGGCCGATGATCTGGGAGAAGTAGAACGCCGAGGTGACGAGGTAGAGGCCGTCGCCGATGGAGTTCGCCAACTGCGCTTGTGACAGGATGCGGCGATATTTCGGGATTTGGGGCCCTACGTCCCCGCGGCCCTGATCCCTGCGGCCCACGTCCTCAGAGCTCACGTCCCCAGGGCCCACCTCCCCAGGGCTCAAGTCCACACAGCTCACATCCACACAGCTCACATCCACGCGGCTCGCATCCACGCGGCTCACGTCCCCAGGACCGGCGCCGGTGCTCGGCGATCCGGCCACGACGACAGGAGCGGCAGAGGACGTGGCGAGGGAGCCGGAGGCGGAGGTCGCAACGGCCGGAGCTGGTGTCATGCGCTCATCCTGGCCCCACATTTGTCCCGAGATAAGCTCCAATCATCCCCCAAATGATTGGGCCAAGATGGACGTCCACATCAGCCTCCAAGGCCGCCGTGACCTGGCCGCACAGGTCTACCGCCAGCTTCTCGACGCCATCCTCGACGGCCGCCTCAGATCCGGCGAACGTCTCCCCCCGACCAGAGACCTGGCCCGCAGCCTGGACATCTCCAGGAACACGGTCGCCCTCGCCTACGACCGCCTCGTGGCCGACGGCTTCCTCGTCGGTCGCGCGGGCGCGGGCACGTTCGTCTCGGCGGAGCCGGTCAGGGGCCGGGCCGCGCCGAAAGGCGTCGTACGCCCGCGTCCGGTCTGGAATGACCTGCCCCTCCCGCAGCCCATGACCCCCGCCCGGTACGACTTCCGCGCCGGCGTCCCCGACCCGCGCCTGTTCCCCATGGAGACCTGGCGCCGCCTGGTGGCCCGCGAGCTGCGGGTGAGCGCCGCCGGCTACGGCGATCCCGCCGGTCACGAGCCGCTGCGCGCGGCGATCTCCCGCCACATCAGCCTCAGCCGCTCGGTGCACGCGGGCCCCGGCGACGTGCTGATCACGAACGGCGCCCAGCAGGCGCTCGACCTGATCGGCCGCGTCCTGATCGAGCCGGGCGCGGTCGTGGCCGTCGAGGAGCCCGGCTATCCCCCGGCCCGCCTGCTGTTCCGCTCGCTGGGCGCCCGCGTGGCCGGCGTTCCCGTGGACGGCGAGGGCATCGACGTCACGGCGATCCCGGGCGAGGCCCGCGTCGTGTACGTCACGCCGTCGCACCAGTTCCCGCTGGGCACGCCCATGTCGCTGGCCCGTCGCGCCGCCCTGCTGGCCTGGGCCGAGCGCCGCAGGGCGGTGGTGATCGAGGACGACTACGACAGCGAGTTCCGCTTCGGCGAGCGGCCGCTGGAGCCGCTGCAGAGTCTCGACCGGGCGGGCCGCGTCATCTACGTGGGCTCGTTCTCCAAGACGCTGCTCCCCATGCTCAGGCTCGGCTTCCTGGTCGCGCCCGCCTCGCTCGCGCCGGCCCTGCGCGCGGCCAGGCAACTGTCCGACTGGCACGGCGAACTGCCCACGCAGGCGGCGCTGGCCCGTTTCATCGACGAGGGGCTGCTGGCCAGGCACATCAGGAAGGCGACCCGCGAGTACGCCGCCAGGCACGCCCTGATCGCCGAGGCGCTTGCGGGAGACGACCGGCTGCTGCCCGTGCCGTCAACGGCGGGGCTGCACCTGTGTGCCCGGTTCGCGCCGGGTGTGATGATGCGTCCGGTGCCGGAGCTGGCGGTGGAGTCGCTGGCGGCCTACTACGACGGGAGCGCGGCGGAGCCGGGCCTGGTGCTGGGGTACGGCGGGATCGGCACCGAAGCCATCCCGGCGGGACTGCGCCTGCTCAGGTCGGCGATTCGATAGGGACCCCGGTCAGGGATGTCGGCGGGTCCAGAATCTGTGGTTGCGCTCCCCCGACATCTCGGGGTCGTCGGGCGGGGAGGGCTGCTGCACGATCACGACCGTCGTACGGGCGTGCCGCGCACAGTACATGCTGGTCGAGGGCAGGAAGATGCGGCTGAGCACACCGCGTCTCCCCCGCCCGAGCACCAGCAGGTCGCCTTCGCGGGCCAGGTCGACGAGGTGATAGCCGGGGTCGCCGACGCGGCCGACCATGAAGGTGGCCAGGTCGTCGGGCACCCCGCCCGCCACGTCCTCGAACACGCCCGCGATCACCTCGGTGCAGCGCGCCTCCTCACCCGCCCGGACGGCGTGCTGCACGGGCAGCGCCTCGGGGAAGGGGTGGACGGGCGCGCGGCTGACGTGCACGGCCACGAGAGCCATCCGGTGCAGCCTCGCCGCGCCGATGGCCCAGGCCAGGGCCCAGCGCGCCGCCGGGGTTTCGTCCACCCCGACGATCAGCCGCGCACCGCCGGGCAGATCCTGTTCCACGGTGCCTCCTGTCGAAGTACGACCATAGTGCGCCTGCCCGCTGGTTACCGGGAGGTGGCACTTTGCGAACTCTGGAGTCCCCCGGCGAGGCCGGGCGTAGCATGCGGGGGTGGAACGAGGGTGGGTGCGGCCTCGTCCCGCCCTCGACCGGCGGCTCGACGGCGCACTCGTACACCGGCTCACCTCGCTCGTGGCGACGACAGGCTACGGGAAGTCGACCGTTCTGGCTGGTTGGAGCCAGGCCGTGGGTGCGGTGCTGCACCGGTTGGGGAGCGCCGATCGTGACCTGCCCACGCTGGCCGCGACGGTGGCCTCTGCGGTGGCGGCCAAGGTGCCCGATCTGCCCGCCGAGCTGGTGACCGCGGCGGGGGCGCCGCTCGGGCCCGGCGCCGACGAGGCGTCAAGGGCGGCGGCACTGGCGGGTGCGCTGGCCGAGGCGCTGTCGCGGCGGCTGCGGCGGGGGCTGGTCCTGGTCTTCGACGGTGTCGAGGTGATCGCGGGCGCGCCGGGTCCCGTGCGGTATGTGGAGACGCTCGTACGTGCCGCGCCCCGCCACCTCCATCTGGTCACCGCGTCGCGGGCGCCGCTGCCGTTCCCGACGGCCCGGCTGCGGCAGGACCACGAGGTGCTCGATCTGGACGCCACCGATCTCGCGCTGACGCCGGAGGAGACGGCCGCCTGGGCGCGGGCGCTGCTGGGCGAGGCGGGCGCGGACATCGCGGCCGAGTTGCACCGTACGTGCGCCGGCTGGCCGGCGGCGGTGCAGGCGGCGCTCGACGCGCTGGCTCGCGAGGACCCCGCCACCTGGCGTGGCACCGTGGCCGGGCTGACGGCGAACTCCGCCACGCTCGACCGGCTCACGCTGGCCGCGTTCGAGGACCTGCCGGCCGCCATGCGTGAGCTGCTGCGCGCCGCCACGGTGCTGCCGGTGCTGACGCCGGACCTGGCCGGGGCGCTGGGCGCGCCACCCGACACGCTGGACGCGCTGGCCGGCCGCGGCCTGTTCCTCGAATTCCTGGAGCCGGGCCGCGAGAGCTGCCGGCTGACCTCCCAGGGCGGCCAGGTGCTGGCCAAACACGCCCCGCTCGACCGACACGAGGCGCACGACGTGGCGGCGGTCGCGGCCCGCTGGTACGTCGAGCACGACCGGCCCGAGCTGGCCCTGCGCGCGGCGATCTCAACCGCCCACTCCCTGCTCGCCGCCTCGCTGCTCGACGCGCACGGCCCGCGCCTGGCCGAACGCGGTGACGTGCCGGCCGCGCTGGAGCTGCTGCCCGAGCCCGCCAGGCGCTCTCCCCCGATGCTCAAGCTGGCCGGCTTCGCCGAGCAGAACCGCGGCCACTGGACCAGGGCCCGCGAGCTGCTCGCCCAGGCCGCCGACGGGCCGGCGTTCGACGCCTCCGTGGCCAGGCGGCTGGCCTTCATCGATCACCTGCGCGGCGAGCTGGATCGGGCGCTGGCCATGTACGAGCAGGGTCACGCCTTCGGCCTGCCGCCAGCCGACGCCGCCATGTGCACCGCCTCCATGGCCTCGGTGCACTGGCTGAAGGGCGACCGGGTGTCCTGCGCCGAGCTGGCGGACAAGGCGCTGGAGCAGGCCAGGAGCCTGGGCGATCCGGGCGCGCTGGCCATGGCCAACACGGTCCTCGCGATGCTGGCCGCGCTCGACGGCGACCGCCGCGCCAACGACGCCTACTACCTGCGGGCGCTGGCCTACGCCGAGCGGGCCGGCGACCTGGTCCAGCTGATCCGCATCCACGCGAACCGGGCCTCACGCCACCTGGACGAGGCCGCGTACGAGGACGCGCTGGCCGAGACGGAGATCGCCGGCCGGCTGTCGGATCTGGTGGCTTTCGCCCCCTTCGCCGCCCTGAACGTGGCCAACCGCGCCCAGGCCCTGACCCGGCTGGGCCGCCTGGAGGAGGCGCTGACCGAGGCCGCCGACGCGGTGGCCAGGTGGGAGGCGATGGGCTCCAGGCTGACCGGCACCGGCATGAACCAGCTCGCCGCCGTGCACGCGCTGCGCGGCGACCGAGGGGCGGCGACGGCGCTCTACCGGCGGGTGATCGCCCAGGCGGAGCCGTCGGGGGAGGTGCAGGCGCTGTCGCACGCGCTCAACGGGCTGGCCGAGCTGCTCGCGTACGAGGATCCCGACGAGGCCGCCCGCGTCGCCCGGCAGGCGCTCCGGTACGTCGACGGGATCGCCGGGGTGGCGGCCAGGATCGCCGCCGTACGGGTGGCGCTGGCGGCCGGGCGGCGGGAGGAGGCCAGGGCGCTGCTGGAGCAGGTCGAGCCGGTGGCGACCGGCCGCAGGGACCACGCCGCGCTGGCGGCCGTCGCCGAGATGCGCGCGGAGCTGGACGGCGACGTCGCCTCCGCCGACGAGGCGGTGCGCCGGTGGACGATGCTCGGCGATCCCATCGGCCGGGCCAGGGCCGAGCTGGTCAGGGCCGCGCTGGCCGACCCCGCGACCGGCGTCGAGGTGGCCGTGGCGGTGCGCGAACGGGTGCACGCGATCGGCTGCCGGGCGCTCGACGACCGCATCGACGCGCTGGTGGCCCGCGCCGCTCCTCCGCGCCAGGCGAAGGTGGTCGTGGAGACGATGGGAACGTTCCGCGTGCTCAGGGGCGCGGTGCCCGTGCCGCGTACGGCCTGGCAGTCGCGCAAGGCCCGTGACCTGCTGAAGATCCTGGTCAGCCGCCGGGGCGGCGCGATCGGCAGGGAGCGGCTGGTCGAGATCCTGTGGCCGGAGCAGGAGGACCAGGCGGTGGGGCTGCGGCGGCTGAACGTGATGGTGTCCACGCTGCGTGCCGTGCTGGATCCGGGGCACGAGTGGCCGGCGGACGAGATCGTGGTCTCGGAGGAAGGGGCGTTGCGGCTGGAGCTGGCCAACGTACAGGTCGATGTCGAGATATTTCTGGATCTGGTGGCTGAGGCCGTACGGCTCGATCAGGCCGGACGTGCGGCGGAGGCGCTGGAACGGTGGGCGGCGGCCGAGAACGCGTACGGCGGGGAGTTCTGCGAGGAGGACCCCTACGCCGACTGGGCCGTCGGGCTGCGTGAGCAGGCCCGGCTGGCGTACGTGCAGGCGGCGGCCAGGCTCGCCACCGAGCGGGCCGGCGCGCACCGCTACGACGAGTCGGCCCGCTACTGGCTGCGGCTGCTCGAACGCGACCGCTACGACGAGCGCGCCCACCTCGGCCTGGTACGGGTGCTCGACCTGGCGGGCCGGCGCGGCGACGCCCGCAGGCGCTACCAGTTCTACGCGGAGCTCATGCGCGAGCTGGAGGTCGAGCCCGCGCCGTACCCCGGCTAGCATCCCGACCTGAACCAGACCTGAACCGCCCGGCGAGATCGTGCACAGATGAGAACGGTCATCGTCCGGCTGGTCGAGCCCGAGCAGTCCGGCGGCCAGCTCCGTGGGCTGCTCGAAGAGGTCGGAGGCGAACCGGTGCCGTTCAGCGGCCCGGAAGCCGTCATCGAGATGCTGATGGTGGCCGCGGGACTACGCAGAGATTCGACCTGAACCTCCCGCGAACACCTCTCGCCACGATGGGTGACGAGAGGAGGCACGATGAGCGAGCACGGGAGCTGTTGGCCGTTCGTCGGGCGAGGGGGGTCACTCACGACCGTACGGGAGGCGTTGCGGTCGGGAGCGGGCATGATGATCGCCGGGGCGGCAGGGGTGGGCAAGAGCAGGCTGGCGGCGCAGGCCGTGGCCGGGCTGCCGGGATACGCGGTGGTGCACGCGCTCGGGACGGAGACCGCGGCCGCGATCCCGTTCGGCGCGTTCGCGCACGTGCTGACGGGGCCGCCGCGCAGCGGCGAGAACCTGCTGCGCTGGGCGGCGCGGCACCTGCGCGGACAGGCGGGGCGGCGGGGGCTGCTGGTGAGCGTGGACGACGCGCAGCGGCTGGACCAGGCGTCGGCGGCGCTGGTGCACTACCTGGCCGAGAGCGGGGAGGCGCAACTGCTGGTGACGGTCAGGTCGGAGGAGCCGCAGCCGGCTCCGGTCACCGCCCTGTGGAAGGACGAGCTGCTGCGGCGGATCGAGCTGCCGCCACTGACTGTGGCGGAGGTCGGGCAGGTGCTCGAAGCGGCGCTCGGCGGGGAGGTCTCGGCGCGGACCGTACGGCAGCTCGCGGGGGTGAGCGGAGGGAATGTGCTCTACCTGCGCGAGCTCGTGCACGCGGGACGCGACTCCGGCTGCCTGGCCGAACGCCGGGGCGCGTGGCGCTGGAGCGGCGAGCCGGCCATGACCACCCGGCTGCGCGAGCTGGTCGGCGACCGGATCGGACATCTCGACCAGGACGAGCGCGAGGTGCTTGAGCTGGTGGCGTTCGGTGAGCCGGTGGGCATCGAGCTGCTGACGGCGCTCACCTCGGGGCGGGCGGTCGAACGGGTCGAGGCACGCGGCCTGGTCGTGACCGTGACCGACGGCCGACGCGAGAACCTGCGGCTCGGCCACCCGCTCTACGGCGAGGTGATCCGCGGCGACTGCGGCACCCTGCGGACGCGGCGGCGGCTGCGGACGCTGGCCGAAGGGCTGGAGGCGGCGGGGCTGCGGCGGCGCGAGGACGAGCTGCGGGCTGCGGTGTGGCGGCTGGACAGCGGCTCGCCCACCGATCCCGGGCTGCTCACGTCGGCGGCGCGGCAGGCGTGGAGCCGGCAGGATCCTCGGCTCGCGGCGCGGCTGGCCAGGGCCGCGATCGAGGCGGGGGCGGGGGTGGGGGCGGTGGCGGTGCTCGGCGAGGTCCTCACGGTACTGGGCGAGGCCGGCCCGGCACTGTCGGCTCTGTCGTCAGCGGCGGCTCTGTCGTCAGCGGCGGCTCTGTCGTCAGCGGCGTCGGGGTCGGCGCTGTCGTCGGGGGTGTCGGCGTCAGTTGCGGGGGTGTCGGCGGGCGTTTCGGGAATTTCGGGAACGTCGGCGGCTCAGGGGACTGCTGGGCCGCCGCAGAGGGCTGCTGAGGCTCGGGATGCGACGACCGAGGGCGAGCGGGCGCAGCACGCCTGCAGCCTGGGGATGAACCTGGCCTGGGCGGGTGCGGACGCCGAAGCGTGCCGGGTGCTCGACACGGCGGTCGCGACGCTGACCGGGCCGGGGTTGCGGCAGGAGGCGTACGTCTACCGCGCCGTCGCCGACTGCTTCGCCGGCCGACTGAGCGACGCGGCCGATTCCCTGGCCGGGGCCCGTTCCTGCGTGCCCGCCAGCGCCCGCGGCCGCGCCCACGCGGCAGCGCTGGAGACCTGGGTGGACGCCTACGCGGGCCGTCAGGAACGCGCCCTCGCCCGAGCCGGCCGAACGGCGGACACCGGAACAAACCGGCCCAATAATCCGACGCCGCTGCACCTGGCAGATGCTCGGGCGTCGCTGGACCGCCCGCACGCTCCCGTGTCGCTGGACGCGCGGGAGTCTGCGCACGCGCTGTCGACAGTGCCGAACGTGCCGGAGTCCGCGCACGCACTGCCGACGTTGCTCGACGCGTTGTGTGCTGCTCACCTGTTCTCCGGGCGGCTGGAGGAGGCGGCACGTGCTGCGGAGCGGGGCATGGAGTTGCCGGCCGCCGAGTTGCCGGTGACCGGGTTCGCGGCGCATCTGGCGATGGCGGCCAGGCTGCGGGGCGACGCGGCAGAGGCCGTGCGGCGGTGCGGGGACGATCTGGCCAGGTTGCCGGAACGGGAGCCGTACCTGGGGCGCTGCCTGGCCGAGCAGGCGCACGCGTTCGCGCTGCTCGGCAGGCTCAGCGAGGCCACGCGGGCGCTGGCCGAGGCCGAGGAGGCGGCGTCCCGGTGGGCCTTCACCCGCCAGCACGTGCTCCACGCCTCCGTCTGGGTGACGGCGGCGGGTGGCGACGTGGCCGGCGCCGTACGGCGCTGCCTGGCGGCGGCCGAGCACGCGGAGCGGCACGAGCTGCGCGGCCACCTGATGTTCGCGCTGCACGACCTGGTACGGCTCGGGGCCGCGCCCGCCGCCGTGGAGCGGCTGCGGGAGCTGGCTGCCCTGGTGGAAGGGCCGCTGGTGAAGCTGCTCGCCCGGCACGCGTGGGCGCTGGGGGACCCGGGCGCGCTGCGGGAGGTGGCCGGGGAGTTCGAGCGCGGGGGCCTGCTGCTGTACGCGGCCGAGGCCACGGCGCACGAGGCGGCGGCGTACCGGGGGTCGGGGCGCGGATCCCTGGCCAGGGGGGCGCGGACGAGGGCATGGGCATTGGCCAGGCGCTGCTCGGGGATCAGCACGCCGGCGCTGGTCGAGCTGGCCACACCCGAGCTCACGCCACGGCAGCGGGAGATCGTCCAGCTCGCGGCGGCCGGGCTGACCAACCGGCAGATCGCCGACCGGCTGACACTCTCCACTCGGACGGCGGCCAACCACCTCCAGGCCGCCTACGACAAGCTCGGCGTGAACGACCGCACACAGGTGGCCCGCCTACTGACCGCCCTGTGAGCGAGATGTGCTGATCAGCCCTCGCGAACCGATCCGGACGCGGCCTGCGCAAACCACTCGGGCACGACCTGCCCAGGCCGCTCGGGGGCGGCTCGGGCAGGCCGCTCGGGGGCGGCTTGCTCGGGCCGTCGCAGGTCGGACCGGCTTGCGCAAGCCGCCCGAGGCCGTCTCACGCAAGGCTCGCGTAAGTCGGTCAGATGAGCTTGAGGAGGATGTCGTACAACGTGTCGCGTTCCGTCTCGGACAGTGCCCCGTACGGCGCCGCAGCGCGCCGGTTCGTGTCCGCCTCGATTGCGGTGCGTTCGGGGCCGTCCCGAAGGTCGATGATCTCGGACGCGGACAGGCCCGCCGAACGCCACGCCGCCGCATGCGCGTCGGCGCGGTGGTAGCGGAGGGCGGCGAGGCGGTTGAACAGGCGGAGCCCCGGCCCCGTGCCCTCCGGCTCGTACAGCGGCGCCACCAGCTCCAGCGCCCCGCCCGGCAGCCGTTCGGCGGCGTTGAGCACCCGGCCCACCAGCTCGGCCGGCCCGGCCAGGTCATGGCCCGCCCAGACGCGGGCCACGGCGGCGGCGTGCAGGTCGTAGACGTGGTGCACGAACTCCAGGCCCTTGTCCGTCAGCCGCAGCAGCCCGTCACCGTCCTCGGTCAGGGTGCCCTCGTCGAGGTGCTGCCGGAGGGTGCGTTCCAGGTCGGAGGCGTACCGGTAGAGGACGGCCAGGCCGGTGCGGGGCAGCGGACGGAGGGGGAGGGTGAAGCGCAGGTCGTACAGGTACGCGGGGGTCAGGCCCGAGGTGGTGGCCAGGTCGGCGAGGGGTTGGGCGGCCGAGGCGTGCACGTTGACGTGGGCGACGTTGATGACCGGGGCGATTTCCGCCGCATACTCCGACAAGTCCCGAAATTTAGGCATCAGCCTCGATTATCCGGGTCTCGGTGGCGAGGGCGATGGTTTCACGTGAATCGGGATCAACGCCCGGACCGCCGGGCCGGCGTGGAATGCTTGATCCATGGCGCTGTCGCTCCGTCTCGCCCGCACCGCGGTGTTCGCCGTCGTGTGCCTCGGGCTCGGCGTGGCGGCTCACGTGCTCGGCGGCTCGTCCGTGCCCGCCCCCGCCATGGTGGCGGCGTTAGGGCTGGCGTTCGGGGCCGCGTACCCACTGGCGGGGCGTGAGCGCTCGCTCGCGCTGATCCTGCCGCTGCTCGCCGGCCTCCAGGTGCTGCTGCACCTGCTGTTCAGCCTGTCCCACACCGTCTCGCCCGCCGCGCCGGCCGTCCACCTGCACTCGGGGCTGGTGCCGGGCCTGGGCATGCTCGCCGCCCACGGCTGGGCGGTCGGGCTGACCGCGCTCTGGCTGGCGCGCGGCGAGGCCGCGCTCTGGGCGCTGCTGCGCCGCCTGGCCGTGCGGTTGCTGGTCCTCGTCCGGCTGCCGCGGCTCGTCACTCCTTTCTCCGCATCCCCGGGTACGCCCGAGCCGCGCGTGCTGCGCTCGGCCGTGCTGCGGCACGTCGTCAGCAGAAGGGGCCCGCCGCGGGCCGTCGCCGCCTGACCCGCGGGTCCGGCAAGACGTTCTCCCCTCTATGACGACCCCCGCCGCCCGGCTGGGTCTGCTTCGGCATGCCGGGCGGAGAAAGGCCTTTTGCCATGTTCGTTCGACATGCCCTCGTACTCGCCGCCACCGCCGTAGCGCTGACCGCCTGCGCCGACGCCTATGAGCCCGCCGCGCCCGCCACCACCTCGGCCCAGGCCACCCCCTCAGCCCAGGCCGCCGCCCCGGCCGCCGGGCTGAGCATCACCGACCCCTGGGTGAAGACCACGAAGGAAGGGATGACCGCGGCGTTCGGGACGCTGGTCAACAGCGGCGCCGCGCCCGTCACGATCGTCTCCGGCGCCTCCCCGCTGTCGCCCAAGATCGAGCTGCACGAGGTGGTGGAATCCGGCGGCAAGATGGTCATGCGGCCCAAGGAGGGCGGGTTCGTCGTGCCCGCGGGCGGCACCCACGAGCTCAAGCCCGGCGGTGACCACATCATGCTGATGGGCGTCACCGAGGAGGTGCGGCCGGGGGCGAAGATCTCGTTCACGCTGCAGGTCCAGGGCGGCGCGCCGCTGGAGTTCACCGCCGTGGGCAAGGACTTCGCCGGCGGCGAGGAGGACTACCAGCCGGGGCACAAGTGATCAGCCGCAGAGGGCTGATCGCCGGCGGCGCCGTCACCGCCGCCGGCGTGCTCGGGCCGCACCGGGCCGAGCGGCAGGTGATCAGGCTCACCTCCACCGAGGTGACGCCGTTCCACGGGACGCACCAGGCGGGCGTGGCCACGCCGCCGCAGGCGCACGCGGTGTTCCTCGGCTTCGACCTGCTGCCGCGCACCCGCAAGGAGGCGATCGTGCGGCTGCTCCAGCTCCTGACCGACGACGCGGCCCGCCTCACCCAGGGGCGGCCCGCACTGGCGGACACCGAGCCAGAGCTGGCCATGACCCCGGGCGGGCTCACGTGCACGTTCGGGTTCGGGCCGGGGCTGTTCGCGGCGGCCGGGGCGGACTCGCCGGTCGCCGCGCTGCCCGCGTTCAAGACGGACCGGCTGGACAAGCGCTGGAGCGGTGGCGATCTGCTGGTCCAGGTGTGCGCGGACGACAGCGTGAGCGTGGCGCACGCCGTCCGGATGATCGTGAAGGACACCCGCTCCTTCGCCCGCGTACGGTGGACGCAGCGCGGTTTTCACAGCCCCACCAGGCGCAACCTGATGGGCCAGATCGAGGGCACGGGCAACGCCACCGACCTCGACAAGGCCGTCTGGATCGGCCAGGGCCCGATGCGCGGCGGCACCACGATGGTGCTGCGCAGGATCCGGATGAAACTGGAGACCTGGGACGCCGCCGACCGGATGGCCAGGGAGTTCACCATCGGGCGGCGGCTGAGCGACGGCGCGCCGCTGACCGGCGCGGCCGAGCGCGACGCGCCCGACTACGCCCGCAAGAACACGCTCGGGTTCCCGGTCATCTCCGAGTTCGCCCACATCCGGCGGGCGCACGTGGCCGATCCCGCGTCGCGGCTGCTCCGGCGGCCCTACAACTACGACGAAGGGCTGAGCCCTGAGGGCGAGTCGGACTCGGGGCTGCTGTTCGCCTCCTTCCAGGCGGACATCGGCCGGCAGTTCGTCCCGGTGCAGCGCATGCTGGCCGAGGGGGACCTGCTGAACGAGTGGATCAGCGCGATCGGGTCGGCCGTGTTCGCCATCCCGCCGGGGTGCGCGCCCGGCGGGTGGATCGGGGAGACCCTGCTCTCCTGACAACCGGCCAGGCCGCCGCCCTAGCCGTACCTGCCCATCGGGGCAGGGCGCAGGTCCCCGGCCAGGTCGTCGGCCAGCGGCTCGATCTCCTCCTGGGCCAGGGTGGAGACGGTCAGGCGCAGCGCGGGCGGCGAGCCGATGCGGTTGCGCGCGCCGGGCGCGCACGCCCAGCCGCGGGCCAGCAGCCGGGTGATCGCGGTGCTCTCGTCCGCGACGGGGATCCACACGTTCAGCCCGCTGCGCCCGTAGGCGGTGATGCCGCGCGCCGCCAGCGCCGTCACCAGACCGTTCCTGCGCAGCCCGTACGCCGCCGCGACCGCCGCCGAGTCCACCGCCTCCGTCCGCCAGAGGTGGGCGACGGCGCGTTGCAGCAGGTGACTCACCCAGCCCGCGGCGAGCCGCTGCCGCCCGCGCAGCCGGTCGAGCGTGACCGGGTCGCCGGCGATCAGGGCGAGGCGCAGGTCGGGGCCGAACGCCTTGGCCGTGGAGCGGGTGTGGATCCAGCGCGCGGTGGCCCCGGCCAGCGGGTGCGGCGGCAGGTCCACGAAGCCGGAGCCGTGGTCGTCCTCGATCAGCAGCACCTCAGGGCTGGCCGCGAGCAGCGCCCGCAACTCCCGCGCCCGCGCGGCGGACAGGCCCGCTCCCGTCGGGTTCTGCGCGCGAGCGGTGATCACCACGGCGCGCACCCCTGCCCGCAGTGCCCGCGCGAGCTCGTCCGGCAGCGGACCCTCCTCGTCGAGCCGCATCGGCACCGGGCGCAGCCCGAGGACGGCGACCAGGTCGAGCAGGGCCGTCCAGCCCGGGTCCTCGACGGCGACCGGGTCGCCGGGGCGCAGGTGGGCGGTCAGCACGCGTTCGACGGCGTCGAGGGTGCCGGAGGTGATCGCCGGCGCCTCGGCCGGCACGCCGTCGGCCCGCAGCCGGGCTCTGGCCAGGGTGACGAGCTCCTCGTCGTCGCCGGTGCCGTACATGGCGGGGCTCTCCTCGTGCGCCCGCGCGGCGGCGGCGAGTGCCTCGTGCAGCGGCGGCAGCAGGGCGGGGTCGGGGTTGCCCCTGGACAGGTCGCGCACGCCCGGCGGCGCCTCGATGCGGATCTCCTCGCGGAACGTGCTGGCCGGTGGCGGCCTGACCCGCGTCCCGCGCCGCCCGGCGGTCTCCACGACGCCGCGCTCGCGCAGCAGCCGGTACGCGGCCGCCGCCGTGCCGGGGCTGACCCCCGCCTGCTCGGCCACCTCGCGCACCGGCGGCAGCACCGCCCCTGGTGGCAGCCGGCCCTCGGACACGGCGACCTCGACCCCGGACGCGATCTCGCTGGCCGTTCCGCCGGTGAACGGATATGTTTCTAGCACAATGTTAAGTATGTACTAATACAAAGAGGTTCGCATGCTCATCCACCCATGGGACGCCGCCAGGAACGAGGACGAGTGGCGTGAATGGCTGCGTACGCGCGACTTCGGCCAGATCGCGGTCAACGGCGTGGACGGCGCGGCCCCTGTGGTGGTGCCGACCCACTTCCTGTTCGACGGGGAGGAGATCGTGCTGCACCTGGCCCGGCCCAACCCGATCTGGGCGGCTTTGGAGGCCAACCCCGCGGCGGTGGTGAGCGTCTACGACGACTACGCCTTCATCCCGAGCGGCTGGCGGGGCGACTCTCCCGAGACGGGCGTGCCGACCAGCTACTACGCCTCCGTCCAGCTCGTCTGCCAGGCCGAGATCGTGGACGACGGGGAGGGCAAGGCGGAGATCGTCCGCCGCCAGCTGGCCCACCACCAGCCGGACGGCGATCACGGCGAGATGGCCGCCGGCGCGGGGCCGTACCACAAGATGTTGTCGGCGCTGCGCGGGCTGCGGTTGCGGGTGGTGGACGTGCGGGCCAAGTTCAAGTTCGACGACCACCGGCCGGAGGTGCGCGAGCGGGTCTCGGCCGGGCTGGCCGAGCGCGGCCTGCCCACGGACGCCGGCGCGCGGGCCCGGCAACTCGGGCGCGCGGCCGGCGGCTGAACAGCGGCTCGGCGGAGGCTCTTTTCCACACGATGCACAGTCTGTGGATAACCGGCCTCTCCTGTGGATAACGTCGTTTTGATCTTCTCCTCGAACGGCTCCCGCCGCCGCCTGTCCTGCCGTGATGGCCATGACCTCGGGCGACCCCAGGGCCCCACCTCGGCACGGAGTGCGTTCTCCCAGGTCAGGGCCATGCTGTCGGCGGGCAACGAGTGTCCGTACCACACCTCAAAAGCTGCCTGAAGCGGCGGCGAGGAAGGGGCCCGTACCTGTATGGGGACGGGTACGCGCCCCTCCCCAGCCCGCACCCCACACCCTGTGGACGAACGACCCGGTGGAGCGGCCTGCGTCACCAGTTCCAGTACGACCGCGCCTCGGACTTCCACTCCTTCGGGAAGTACTGGTGAATCTTGAACGCCATGCCCTTGCCCCGCGCGATGTACTGGTCGCGTTCGAGCTTCCTGGTGATCGGCTTGCCCGGGTTGCCCCGGTTGTCCCACCAGGACTCCCACTGCTTGACGCAGGTCTGGGTACCCAGGTACTGGTTCGAGCAGGAGGCCGGCGGCGACCAGATCTGGGTGTGCCCGAAGTCGACGGTCTTGCCCGACGATTCCTCGGTGATCGTCCCCCACGCCTTCATGCAGTAGCCCTGTGCGGGAATCGCCCACTTGACGTAGTGCTGCCGCCCCGAGGTGGCGATAGTCGTGAGATTTCCGCACTTGGCGTCACCGATCTGCTCCTTGGTGACCCGGACGGTGTAGTAGGTGCCGTTGTCGCGCCAGCCGTCCAGCATCAGCCAGTCGCCGCTGTGGACGAACTTCTCGGCGGACGCGGGCGGCCACTTCTTCGGGTCGCCCCAGCTGATCTCCGACGATGTGGACGACAGGGGCTTCCAGGTCCACTGCCCCGCCGCCTGCCCGTCGGCCCAGTGCTGGCCGGCGCTGCGCGCGCCGAACATGGAGTACTGGCCGTAGTTCTCCGCCGCCTGGGCGGGGGCGCTCATGCCGGCGAGCACGGCGACCGCGCCCACGACGGCGCCGGTCCGTACGCTCAACTTCTGGATCATCACCGGCCGGATGGTATCGGCGGACCCGCGCGTCACCCCGTCGGATCAAAATTTCTCGAACTGATCAGCGGCGGTCGGCGGGGCCCCGGTAGGAAGGGACCGGGGCCCCGCCCCGGGTCAGCCGGACCGCCTCATGAGGGCGAAGATGCCCCATCCGAGGTATTCACGCTGGTAGCGGACATGCCGCACCGGTGACTCGGTCAGCTCCGCGCGCAGCTCGGCCGCCAGCTCGTCCTCGGGGTTGGAGTCGAGCCAGCGCCGCAGGTTGAGCCACTGCGGAGCCACGTATCTGTCCCAGCTGTCCTGGTCGGCCAGGACCATCTCGACGACGTCCCAGCCGAGCTCGCCGAACTGCCCGACCAGCCCGGGCAGGGAGCGCAGGTCGCCCTTGTCGCGCATGTGGCAGCCCTCGACGGTGGCCTGGTCGGGCGGGTCGAGCCGCCAGTACGGCTCCCCGATCAGCATCAGGCCGCCGGGGCGCAGGCTGCGTTCGAGCAGCTCGACGGTGCCCGGCAGGCCGCCGCCGATCCAGGTCGCCCCGATGCAGGACACGACGTCGACCGGCTCGCCGGCGACGTAGGTGGAGGCGTCGCCGTGCACGAACGTGACGGCCGCTTCGACGCCCAGCTCGGCGGCCCGTGCGCGCGCCGCCGCGGTGAACACGGTGCTGACGTCGACTCCGGTGCCGCGTACGCCGTGGTCGCGGGCCCAGGTGCACAACATCTCGCCCTTGCCGCTGGCCAGGTCGAGCAGCCGGCTGCCGGCCGGCAGGTCGAGCGCCCGGCCCAGGGTGGCGAGCTTGCCGGCGGTGACGGGGTTGAGGATGCGGTGGCTGTGCTCGCGGATGGTGATGCTACGTGGAAGATCCACTTCTGAGGTTCCTTAGGGTCGTAGACACGATTCGTACATGACTAGACCGGTTCGCACCGGCCGAACGCGCCTGGACCTTCATACAAAGCACCTCTTCGCGTGGTTTTCGAGTGGCTGGAGAGAGTCGTCCGGGGGAGGTTAGAGCACCCTGTCCGCCGACGTCCACCGGTTATCCCCCGGACTCCAGGTCCGTGGCGATCCGGCCGCGCATCATGGTCTCCATGACCTTCATGAACCGCTGCGTCCGCGCCCGTCCGAGGACGAACGGGTTCGCCACCGCACCCGCGCGTAGTTCCTCCATGCGCGCCAGGCCGTAGTCGGCGCCCCCGTGGTTGTTCAGCTCCACCTCCACCCCCGCCTCGCGCATCCGGGCGGCGAAGGCGAGCACGGAGGCGAGGTGGACCCGCTTGTCGGCGACGGCCGCCGGCGGGTTGGTGCCGCCCCACAACATCGCGGTGTGCCGCCGTCCCTTCCATCGCGCCGGGAAGATCATCGAGACGGTGCCCGGCGTGTGACCGGGGGTGTGGTGGAAGGAGATCGTCGTGTCGCCGAGGGTCAGGCGGCGGCCGTCGGCGATGTCCAGGTCACGCTTGGGGGCGTGCTGCGGTTTTTCCGCGGCGAGGAGATCCCAGTCCTTCGGGCTCATCATGACGCGGGCGCCGTAGCGGTCGGCGAGGTACTGGGCGCCGCCGAAGTGGTCGGCGTGCCCGTGGGCGGCCACCACGTACTTGATCGACGACGGGTCGACGCCCAGCGAGCTCAGCTGCGGGACGATGACCTTCCGTGCCTCGTCCGGGGATCCCAGCGCGTCGATCAGGATGACGCCGCCCGAGGTGAGCAGGGCCGTGACCGAGACGAACCCGGTGCTCACCACGGCCACGTCGTCGAAGATCCGCAGCGGCTCCGGCGCCTTCGGGTTGGGCGCCGTCACGCCCGGGGTGAGCGCCTTGACCAGGGACTTGAGCACCGGATCGCGGCCGGCCAGCTTCGCCGCCCTGGCGTAGTGGTCACGCGCGCTCCCCGGCGCGGCGGCCTGCGCGGGGGTGCCGCCCGCCAGCGGCAGCAGGGCCGCGGCCGACAGCAGGGCCCGGCGGGACGTGGTGGACTGCGGAAGGGACATTCGCCTCGTACCTGCTTTCACTCGTCCGGATGCGACGTCGCTCCAGCAGAGCAGAGCCGATCAAGGGGCGTCCAATATTGAGATCCCCCGCGCGTCGATAGCGGAGCCGATATCAAAGCTGGTCAATGCCCCGGCAAACGTGTGTGCGCGGCCGGGCGGGTGAGCCGGGTCCGCCGCCGTTGCCTTGCCTACTGTGAGCCCCCGATTGATCGGGAAAGGCGGGACTCATGCCGGTCGGGAGCATCCGTCGTGATCCGGCCCTCGTCGAACCCGCGCCGGGCGCGCTGGGCGGGTGGGGGTCCGCGATGGCCCGCCGCGGGCGGCTGGTGATCGCGTTGTGGCTGGTCCTGGCCGCCGGCGCGGCGGCGCTGCTGCCCGGGTTGCCTGGACGGCTGGCGCCGCCCTCGCTGGAGGTGCCGGGCTCGGAGTCGGCCGTCGCGGCGGCCGTGATCGCGCGCGGCTTCCCCGAACAGGGCACCGAGCAGATGGTGCTGGCCTTCACCTCCGCCACGCTGCGTGCCGCCGAGCCGGGATACCAGCGCGTGATGGCCGCCGTGCTGAACGCGATGGCCGCGCGCCGGGACGTCGGGGCGCTGCTGCCGCTGCCCGAGGTCGCCGGCCAGCATCCCGGGCACGCGTACGTGCTGACCGGCGTGCACGGCGACGAGCGGGCCCGGCAGCGCAACCTGCCCGCCCAGCTCGCGACCGCTCAGGAGGCGGCGAGGCAGGCGTCGGCGGGCGCCGTCTCGGTCACGATCCTGGGCGCCAGCCGCGCGTTCGCCCAGCTCGCCCATACCGACATGGCCGATCTGCGGGCGATGGAGACCATGACCGTTCCTGTGGCCGTGCTGCTGCTGGTGCTCGGGCTCGGCGCGGTGGGCGCGGCCCTGGTGCCGCTGCTGGTCGGGAGCGCGGCGATCCTGACCGCCATGGGCGCGCTCGCCCTGGCCGGTACGTACGGACACGCCGACTCGACCATGCTCACCTACACCGTCACCATGACCCTGGGCCTCGGCCTGGACTACAGCCTGCTGATCCTGCTGCGGTACCGCCAGGCCCGGGCCGGCGGCCGGTCCCCCGGGTCCGCGGCCGGGCACGCCGTCGCCACGGCGGGCAGCACGGTGACCTGGTGCGCCCTGGCCATCATGATCACCTCGTGTGCCTTGTTCCTGGCCGGGGTGCCGTGGGCGGGTTCGATGGCGCTGGCCGGTCTGCTGTCCGCCCTGGTCACGCTCTCGGCGGCGCTGACCCTGGCGCCGGCGCTGCTCCCCCGGCTCGACGGGCTGCTCGCGTGGGGAACGCTCCCCTGGCGGCGACGCGACCGGGAGCCGCACGAACCCGCCTGGGTGCGGGGCGCTCGGCATTTGATGCGCCATCCGGTGCCGTACGCGGCGGCGGCCGTCGCGGTGCTGCTCCTGCTCGCCCTGCCGGCCCTGCACCTGCGTACCGGGCTGCACTACGACCGCGCCACGCTGGCCGGCACCGACATGGGCACCGGGCTGGAGCGGCTGGAAGCCGACAAGGTCGCCAGCCTGACCAGCCTGGCCCTGCCGCATCCGCCCGGCTCAGGCCCGGTGGACACGAGCGCGCTGAGCGCCGCGCTGCGGGCCGACCCCAGGGTGTCCGTGGTCAGCGAGTTCGACAACGGCAGGGACCTGACGCTGATGCTGGTCGCCGACCGGTCCGCCCCGGACAGCGCGGCCGCCGTCGCCTTCCTGCGGGACGTGCACGAACGGGCCGCGCGCCTGCTGCCCGCCGGTCAGCGGGTGCTCGCCGTCGGGCCGGCGACGCGGCTGCGCGACCTGACGGCGGGGGCGCTCGACGGGCTGTGGCGGGTGCTCCTCGTCGTCCTGCTGGCCTCGTTCGCGCTGCTGCTGATCACGTTCCGCAGCCTGCTCATCCCGCTGAAGGCGGTCGCGATGAACCTGCTCTGCGTGTGCGCCACGTTCGGCCTGCTCACGCTGGCCTTCCAGGATCCGGCGAAGGACGTCAACGCGCTGCTCCCCCTGATCGTCTTCACCATCGTCTTCGGCCTGTCCATGGACTACGAGGTCTTCCTCGTCCACCGCGTCCACGAGCACTACCGCCGTACCGGCGACAACACGGCCGCCGTGCTGCACGGGCTGCGGCACACGGCGCGCCCGATCACGCTGGCCGCCGCGATCATGGCCGTCACCTTCTCCGGGCTGATGTTCACCCGGCGGCTCGACTTCCAGCAGGGCGGCTTCGCCGTGGCCGTCGCGATCGTGCTCGACGCCACCCTCATCAGGATGGTGCTGGTCCCGGCGCTGATGCGGCTGCTCGGCCGGCACAACTGGTGGCTGCCGGGTCAGCGCCGCAGGAACGCCTCGATGGCGGGGACGAGCCGTTCGTACGCGTCCTCCAGCACGTAGTGGCCCGCGTCGGGAAAGGCGTGCACCTCGGCGGCGGGGAAACGGCGCCGCCACTCGGTCAGCATGAGCGGGTCGAAGACCGGGTCGCGCAGCCCCCAGCCGATCAGCACGGGCCGGTCGGCGAACTCCCCCAGGCTCTCCCCCGTCCGCGTCAGCAACGGCCACGCCTGGTCGCCGGGACCGAGCGGGATGTCCCCCACGAATCGCCGCACCGCCACCCGGTGCCCCCGTCCGTCGTCCGGGGCGAGGAAGGCGTCGCGCACCTCCCTGGGCAGGCGGCGCCGCACCCCGAACGGCGGCAGCGTGGCCAGCCTGGCGAACGCGTGGTGACGCAGGAACAGCCGCGCGCCCACCCGGGTCTCGCGCAGCAGCCACAGCGGCAGGCGCAGCGCGGGGCGTACTCGTGCGCCGTGCGGGTTGGGGAAGGCGGCCGTGTTGAGCACCACGAGGCGGGCCACCCGCTCGGGGTGACGGCTCGCCCAGGCCATGCCGATCGGGCCGCCCCAGTCGTGCATCACCACCGTCCACCCGCGCTCCGGGGCGCCCTGCGCGGCGATGAGGTGATCGGTGAGCGCGTCCAGGTCGTCCACGCGGGAGGTGAGCGTGTACGCGTAGCGGTCCTCGTCCGGCTTGTCCGACAGGCCCATGCCGATGTGGTCGGGGGCGACGCAGCGGTGCTCGGCCCGCAGCGCCACGATGAGGCGGCGCCACAGGTAGCTCCACGACGGGTTGCCGTGCAGCATGAGGACGGGCGCGCCGTCGCCCTCGTCCACGTAGTGCTGGGTCAGGCCGGCGCGAGTGAGGAAGTGCGAGGTGAACGGGTAACCGGGCAGGGTCACGGCACTCCTAACTCCGGTGGCCGGCTGCGAGGTGGGCGGTCAGGCGTGACAAGCCCTCCGCCGTGCTGACCAGAGGTTCGTAGCCGAGGTCGCGGCGGGCGGCGGTGAGGTCGAACCAGTGCGACGTGGTGGCCTGCACGACGGTGAGCCGGGTCAGCGGCGGCTGCGACCGTACGCGGGCGAGCCGGTAGGCGTGCTCGACGGCCCCGCCCGCCAGCCGGGCCACGCGGGCCGGCACCCGGGGCTTGACCGGGGCGAGCCCCGCCGCCGCGAGCAGGCCGTTGATCCAGTCCGCGATCGGCGCCGGCTCGTCCTGGGCGACGAAGTAGGCCCGGCCGGCGACCGGCGAGCCGGGGGAGAGCGCCTCCAGCGCCAGCACGTGTGCTCGTGCGGCATTGTCGATGTAGACGGTGTCGACGCGCTTGCCCGGCACGCGCGGTAGCACCAGCCGGCCGCGCCGCGCCCGTTCCACGAACCTGGGCAGGAAGTGCGGGTCCCCCGGCCCCCAGATCAGGTGCGGACGCAGGGCCACGGTCGCGAGCCGCCCGCCATCGGCCGCCAGCACCAGCCGCTCGGCCTCGGCCTTCGTCGCGGGGTAGGGCGCGAGGAAGCGGCGGGCGTACGGCGCCGACTCGTCCACGCCCTCCAGATCCCTCCCGTCGTGGACGACGCTGGGCGAGGAGGTGTGCACCAGGCGGGGGACACCGGCCCGCCGGCAGGCGTGGATCACGTTGGCCGTGCCGCCGACGTTGACCTCCCGGAAGTCGCGGGCAGGCCCCCAGACCCCGGCCAGGGCGGCACAGTGCACCACGGCGTCACGACCCTGGACAGCGGCGTACACGGCGTCCGGGTCACGGACATCACCGGCGAGGTGGACGATATCCCGAGCGGCCGAGTCGCGGGCGAGGTGGACGGCACCTCCCGCGGCCAAGCCCTCGGGCATGGTCGCCTGCGCCTCGGGACGGGGGTGGCGCTGGAAGGTGGCCACCTCATGGCCTCGTTCGGTGAGGAGCCGGGAGACGGCGCGACCGAGGAAGCCTCCGCCGCCGGTCACCAGGACCCTCATCGGCCGCACCGGCCCAGCTCGCGGGCCGCCCATCGGGCCAGCAGCGGGCGGCGGATCTTGCTGGCGTGCCTGACGTCCATCGGGAAACCCCGGTGCGGCAGCACCTCGCCCAGGTCGGGGCCGTGCGCGCGGACCCGTTCCGCGATCTCGCGCCGTTCGCGCCGCGACGTGCCCGGCTCGCACTCCACGCAGAGCACGGGAGTCTGGCCGCCCGCCGGGCCCACTCCGACCAGCGCGGTGCGGCGCACGCCCGGCAGCGCGTTGAAGACGGGTTCGACCTGGTCGGTGTAGAGATCGCCGTCCGCCGTACGCACCCGCTCGCTCTTGCGACCGGCGAACCACAGCCGTCCCTGCTCGTCCAGCCGGCCCAGATCCCCCATGCGGTGCACAGGCCCGCCCTCGTCGGCGATGCGCGCGAGCGCCGTGTCATGGGGACGGCCGAGGTACGGGTCGCTCACCGCCGGGCCCGCCACGGTGATCTCCCCCACCGTTCCCGGCGGGACCAGCAGGTCGTCCGACCACACGGGGATGACCTCGTCGGTGACAGCGATGACGCGTACCCGGTTGCCCGGCAGCGGCCTGCCCAGGCAGGTGCCCGCCCCGTGCGCGGTCGCCGGGGCCGTCGCGGTCAGCTCGGCCGCGACCGCCGCGCTCACCAGCAGGCACTCGGTCGACCCGTACACCGAGCACACCTCGGCATGGGCGGGCAGGCACCGCTGGGCACGCTGAAGCACGGAGAAGGGCAGCGGCGCGCCCGCGGTGAGCACGGTCTCGACGGTGGCGAGGCGCGGGTCTCGTTCGACGCAGTGACGGGCGAGGCGGTCCAGCAGCGCGGGCGCGGCGAACAGCCCTGTGACGCCATGGGCGGCGATGGAGCCGGCCATCGCGGCCGGGTCACTGCGCTCGGGATGGCGCGGGCCGAGCCGGGGGATGACCGATCCGCAGCCCATCGACGGCGCGGCCAGCGCGAACGGCAAGAAGGTCGAGTAGACGACCGCACCGGGCGTCAGCGCGCCGAGCCGGGCCAGCAACTCCGTCTGACCGGCCAGCTGCCGGCGCCGGAAAGGCACCCCCTTGGGCGGACCGGTGGACCCGGAGGTGAAGGCGATCAACGCCAGGTCCTCGGCACCACCCGTCCCGGACTCCACCGCTTGCCCGGTTGCCGGCCGGCGGCCCTGGGAGCGGACCGTGACCGTCGTACGTACGCTGCCGCGCCCCCACCCCAGCAGGACCCGCGCCAGGTGGGCGCGCGGCACCCCGACGAACGCCTCGGGAGCCGCCTCGGCGAAGCACGCACCCATGGCGCGCGCCCCGAGCCCGGGATCGACCAGGATCGGCACCGCCCGCAGCCGGAACAGCGCCATGACCACCGCCACCAGCTCCCGCCCCGGCGGCACCAGCACCGCCGTCCTCGTACCCGCGCCCACCCCGGCGCCCGCCAGGGTCCGCGCGGTGCGGTCGATGAGGTCGTTCAGCTCCGTGTACGTGAGCGTCTCGGCGTGACGACGGCCGTCGATGTGGCAGGCGACGGCGTCGGGACGGGTGTGCACCCATCGCTCGGTCATCGCCACGACGTCGAAAAGCCCCGAACCCACCGATGCCACCTCCTCCACGCGTTTTGGATGATCCACTATTGGTAACGATCTGTAGCGAAGTATAACTAAGAGCGATTGGAGTAGCCATGCGCCGATTCGCCGCTGTAGTCCTCACAGGAGCCGCCGGAGCCGTGCTGTCGCTGGCCGCCGCGGGCCAGGCCCAGGCCGCCGCCGCACCCGTGCCGGGCGCCGTGACCGCGATCGACTGCGTGCTGGGGGCCGGCGTGGTCCTCCCCAGCGCCGCCAGCCCCAGCCGCCTCATCTGCGTCGGCGGCCTCTACAACAACTCACCGATAGGCGGCCTCGCCTAGCAGGGCACGGCTTCGAGGATGGTCAGGTCCCGTGGCAGGCCCGCACCCATGACAAGCCGCTCCATCAGCGGAACGCCCGCGAGCGACTGCGTACCGGCGGGCGAGGCGTTCACCGGAACCGGAGCCGGAGCCACGACCGGAGCCACGACCGGAGCCGGCACAGGAGCCGGCACAGGAGCGGAGACCGCAGCCGGCACCTGCGCCGCGGGCTGGACCCCGGATTGCGCCGCGATCACCGTCCCGCCACCCGTGCCGGCCAGGCCGAAGAAGGCGGCGAAGGTCTTGGCGAGCGTGCTCACGGGAACGCTGATGCAGAACTTGCCCAGCACATCCCCGCCGACCGGCACCGGCTCCACGGGAACCGCGGAGTCCTCGGAGTCGGCGACCGCCGGGACGGCAGGCAGGAAGGCGGCGCAGAGGGCGACACAGCAGGCGACGGTGTATGCGCGCATGAAAGCTCTCCTCAGACCGGCGTGAAGATCAGCGTGGCGTTGTGGCCACCGAACCCAAACGAATTGGACATCACCGGCCCAGCCGCCATCGGCCGCACCTGCCCGACGACGTCCACAGCACACTCCGGATCGATCGAATGGAGGTTGGCCGTGGGCGGGATCGTCCGTTCGTTCAGCGCCAGCACGGCGGCCACGGCCTCGATCGCCCCGGCTGCCCCGACCGCGTGCCCCGTGATGCCCTTGATGGAGGTCACCGGCACCGCGCCGGCCCCGAACACGGCGCTGATCGCCTGAGCCTCGGCCAGGTCGTTCAGCGGTGTGCCGCTGCCGTGCGCGTTGACGTGCGTGATCTCCTCCGCGCCGAGCCCGGCGTCGGCGAGCGCGGCGCGCATGCAGCGGGCGGCCCCGTCGCCCTGCGCGGGCGGCGCGGTGATGTGGTGGGCGTCGGAGGTGAGCCCGCAGCCGGTCAGCTCGGCGTAGACGTGGGCGTCGCGGGCCAGCGCGTGTTCCAGGCTCTCCAGGACGAGGAACGCGGCGCCCTCGGCCAGCACGAACCCGTCGCGGTCGCGGTCGAAGGGCCTGCTGGCCAGCTCAGGGGCCTCGTTGCGTTCGGACAGGGCGCGGCAGCGGTGGAAGGCCAGCAGCACGGTCGGCGTGACGCACGCCTCCGCGCCCCCGGCGACGACCACGTCCGCGGTGCCGTCGCGCAGCAGCCGGGCCGCCTCGACGACGGCATGGGCGCCGGACGCGCACGCGGTGGCCACCGACAGGCTGGGGCCCAGGATCCGGTGGCGGATGCTGATCGCGGCCGCCAGGGCGTTCGGCATGACCATCGGCACGTGCAGCGGCCCGGGGTTCCCGCGCCCCGGGGCCTTCGCGTCCAGCAAGCAGTCCTCGAATGTCAGCGTGCCGCCGAAGCCGCTGCCGGTCACGACCGCCTGCCGCTCGGCCGGCACCCGGAAGGCGCCCGCGTCGCCCAGCGCGTCGGCCGCCGCGCACACCCCGAGCTGGGTCACGCGGTCCATCCGGGAGGCCTGCTTGGGCGTCAGGTAGTCCGTGATGTCCAGGTCGTGGATCTGGCAGGCGAACTCGGTGCCGATGCCGGTGGTGTCGAAGGAGGTGATGCGCCGGGCGGTGGACTGCCCGGACAGCAGCGCGTTCCACAGTTCCTTGAGCCGTGAGCCGGCGGGCGTGCGCACGCCCATGCCGGTGACGGCGATGCGTTCGCGCGGCCTCATCCCGTGCGCTCCGCGGCCAGCTCGCGGGCGCGCACCACGACGTCGCCCACGGTCCGCACGTCGGCGAGCGCCTCGCGCGGCATCGGCCCCCACTCCTCCTCCAGGACGACATGGAGCTCGGCCAGGTCGAGGCTGTCGGCCTCCAGGTCCTCGCGCAGCCGCGCGTCCTCGGTGACCCTGCTCGGGTGGACCTTCAGGATGCTCGCGCAGCGCTCGCGCACCAACGTCGTGATCTCCTCGTCGCTCATGTCCGATTCCTTCCGCCAGGCGTGCTGACCGTTGTGTCGCCCAGCCTCGCCGATGACGGGAAAGATGATCACTTGTGACGCGACGCCACCCGTTAAGGAATTGATCAAGTTTGCCGGTGCGGCGATTCGCGCACCGGCCGCGATCCCGCCCCCTCCCTATCGTGGCCGCACGGGGACACGAGGGGGATGAGCATGAACTACGCGCACGTGGCCGGGGTGGCCGTGCACCTGCCCGAGCGGAGCATGAGCACCGCCGAGCTGGAGGAGCGGCTGGCCGAGAGCAGCCCCGGTGTGCGCATCCCGCGCGGCCTCATCGAGCAGGCCACCGGCGTACAGCGGCGGCACCTGGCCGCCCCCGGCCAGACGGCCGCCACGATGGCCGTCGCCGCCGCCCGCCAGGTGATGGAGGAGACCGGCCTGGCCGCGCCGTCCCTCGATCTGATCATCTTCGCCGGGGTGAGCTGCGACGCCGTCGAGCCCGCCACCGCGCACATGGTCGCCGCGGAGCTGGGCGCCGGCTGCCCGGTGTTCGACGTGCGCAACGCCTGCAACAGCGTGCTGAACGCGATCGAGCTGGCCGACGCGCTCATCGCGGCCGGTCAGTACCGGACGATCCTCATCGCCTGCGGCGAGATCGCGACCTCCTCCGTCCGCTGGCGGGTGGAGTCGCCCGACGACTTCGTCGCCGCCATCCCCTCCTACACCGTCTCCGACTCGGGCACGGCCCTGCTGCTGCAGGCCGCCGCCGCGCCCGGCGTCGTCGCCCACCGCTTCTGCGCGAACTCCAGCCACTGGCCGGCCGCCGTCATGCCGATCACGCCGGCCCCCGAGGGCGGCTTCGAGGTGGCCCCCTTCCGGGTCGACTTCGTGGACCTGGCCGTCGGCGTGCGCAAACTCGACCACGCCGCCCTGACCGGGCCGCTGACCGAGCGCGGGCTCGATTGGGACGACCTGGCCGCGATCTGCGTGCACCAGGCGTCGCTGGCGTCGCTGAACCTGATCTGCGAGCTGGCCGGGATCCCGCTCGACAAGGTCGAGGTGACGATCGTCGAGCACGGCAACCTGGTCGCCTCCAGCCTGCCGGCGCAGCTGCACCAGGCGATCCGAGCCGGGCGCGTGCAGCGCGGCGACCTGGTCGCCCTGGTGGGGCTGGCCAGCGGGGTGAGCGCCGGGACCGTACTGCTGCGCTGGTAGCCCGTACCGAGGGAGCACGAACATGTCCAAGATTCTTTTCGCCGCTGTCGCCTGCATGGCCGCGGCTGCGCCGCCGGTGTCCACGCGCGGGTCCACGCAGGCCACGCAGACCGTCCTGACCTGCCGGATCAGCACCGCGGCCGGGCAGCCGGTGACGTTCACGCCGGCCGTGGGCTTCCTCCCGCGTACGGTCACCGCCCAGGGGACGCTCGTTCTCACCGGCTGCTCCGGCACCGCTCCGTCCGCGGCGAACCTGCGCTCCGGCCGCCTGACCGTCCACGGATCCGGCCGTGCCTTCTGCACCGGCGTGCAGAACATCCGTGGCAAGGGCCAGATCACCTGGTACGGCGCGGACGGCCGGGAGGCGGGCGTGTCCGCCCTGCGCCCGGAGGCCGGTCAGGTACGCAGCCACAACCCCGGCGACATGCTGCTCAGCGGCAGGATCGTCAAGGGTCCGCTGGCGGGCGCCCGTACCGCCGGCACCGCGACCCCGACCTCGAACGTGAGCACCTGCGCCACCCGGGGGATCACCGGCGTCCACGGCGCGGGCACGATGACGTTCTCCCTCTGAGCCCTTCGCTGAGCAGCTCGCGGAGGGCGAAACCAAGCGAGCAGGATTCGAGAAGCGCCACCCCTCGCCCCGCCCCTAGCGTGAAGGTCACGAACAGCCCGGAGCACCGTCTCCGGGCTGGTGAACCCACGAATCCAGGAGCGAGCATGACCTCCGCCCAGGGCATCAAGACCGTGCTGCACCCCGTGTCCGACATCGAGGCCGCCAAGGCGGTCTACGCCGCGCTGCTCGGTTTCCAGCCGCAGATCGACGACCCCTACTACGTCGGCTTCGAGTGCGACAACGAGCAGATCGGGCTGGTGCCCGGCGGCAAGACCGAGGACCTGTCCTCGCCCACGGTCTACTGGCAGGTCGACGACATCGACGCCAAACTGGCGGAGGTGACCGCGGCCGGCGCCACCGTGAAGTCGGCCCCGCGCAAGGTGGGCGGCACTCGTGTGGTGGCCACGTTCACCGATCCCGACGGCAACGTTCTCGGGCTGCTGCAGGACAAGTGAGCGGCCCGCTTCCGCTTCCGCTTCGCGGCGGGAGCGGAAGCCAAACGGACATATCGCTCATAGCTGGTTAAATTCGAGTCAACGCCGGCGGGAACCGCCCAGGCAGCCCCCGACACGATGGAGAAACGATGAGCACGCCCCCTCAGCAGTCGTCCGAGCAGCACGTCGCCGACAGCCACGACCTGATCCGCGTGCACGGCGCCCGCGTCAACAACCTCAAGGACGTCAGCGTCGAGCTGCCCAAGCGCCGCCTCACGGTGTTCACCGGCGTCTCGGGGTCGGGCAAGAGCTCCCTGGTGTTCGGCACGATCGCGGCCGAGTCGCAGCGGCTGATCAACGAGACCTACAGCGCGTTCGTCCAGGGCTTCATGCCGACGATGGCGCGGCCGGAGGTCGACGTGCTCGACGGGCTGACCACCGCCATCCTCGTCGACCAGCAGCGGATGGGCTCCGACCCCCGCTCCACCGTCGGCACCGCCACCGACGCCAACGCGATGCTGCGCATCCTGTTCAGCCGGGTCGGGCAGCCGCACATCGGCTCGCCCCAGGCGTTCTCCTTCAACGTGCCCACCGTACGCGCGAAGGGCGCGATCACCGTCGAACGCGGCAACCGCAAGACCGAGAAGGCGAGCTTCACCCGCATCGGCGGCATGTGCCCGACCTGCGAGGGCCGCGGCGCGGTCTCCGACCTCGACCTCACCCAGCTCTACGACGACTCCAAGTCGCTCACCGAGGGCGCGTTCACCATCCCCGGCTGGAAGTCCGACAGCTTCTGGACCGTACGCGTCTACGCCGAGTCCGGCTTCGTCGACCCGGACAAGCCGATCCGCGACTACACCAAGCAGGAGCTCCAGGACTTCCTCTACCGGGACCCGGTGAAGGTGAAGGTCGACGGCGTCAACCTCACCTACGAGGGGCTGATCCCCAAGATCAGGAAGACGTTCCTCGCCAAGGACCGCGAGTCGATGCAGCCGCACATCCGGGCCTTCGTGGATCGGGCGGTCACGTTCACCACCTGCCCCGACTGCGACGGCACCCGGCTCAGCGAGGAGGCCCGCTCCTCCCGGATCGGCGGCGTCAACATCGCCGAGGCGTGCGCCATGCAGATCACCGACCTCGCCACGTGGATCCGCGGCCTGGCCGAGCCGTCGGTCGCGCCGCTGCTCGGCAAGCTGCTGCACACCCTCGACTCGTTCGTGGAGATCGGGCTCGGCTACCTCTCCCTCGACCGCGCCTCGGGCACGCTGTCGGGCGGCGAGGCGCAGCGCGTCAAGATGATCCGCCACCTCGGCTCCTCGCTCACCGACACCACGTACGTCTTCGACGAGCCCACCATCGGGCTGCACCCCCACGACATCCAGCGGATGAACGACCTGCTGCTGCGGCTGCGCGACAAGGGCAACACGGT
This sequence comes from Nonomuraea maheshkhaliensis, assembly GCF_039529435.1. NCBI lineage: Bacteria > Bacillati > Actinomycetota > Actinomycetes > Streptosporangiales > Streptosporangiaceae > Nonomuraea > Nonomuraea maheshkhaliensis. Next base: position 44,585 of record NZ_BAAAMU010000043.1, on the reverse strand, counting down.
GCTGGTCGTGGAGCACAAGCCGGAGACGATCGCCATCGCCGACCACGTCGTCGACCTCGGCCCCGGCGCCGGCACGGCGGGCGGCACCGTCTGCTTCGAAGGCACCGTCGAAGGGCTGCGGGCCAGCGACACCATCACCGGCCACCACCTCGACGACCGCGCCACGCTCAAGGAGAAGACGCGCAAGCCCACCGGGGCGCTGGAGATCCGCGGCGCGACCACGCACAACCTGCGCAACGTCGACGTGGACATCCCGCTCGGCGTGCTCGTCGTGGTCACCGGCGTGGCCGGGTCCGGCAAGAGCTCGCTCATCCACGGGTCCATCCCGGCGGGCGCGGGCGTGGTGTCGATCGACCAGAGCGCGATCCGCGGCTCGCGGCGCAGCAACCCGGCCACCTACACCGGGCTGCTCGACCCGATCCGCAAGGCGTTCGCCAAGGCCAACGGCGTCAAGCCGGCACTGTTCAGCGCCAACTCCGAGGGCGCCTGCCCCGGCTGCAACGGCGCCGGCGTCATCTACACCGACCTCGGCATGATGGCCGGCATGACCACCACCTGCGAAGACTGCGAGGGCAAGCGGTTCGACCTCTCGGTGCTCGACCACCGGCTCGGCGGGCGCGACATCAGCCAGGTGCTGGCCATGTCGGTCGAGGAGGCCGCGGAGTTCTTCGGCGCGGGGGAGGCGCGCACCCCCGCCGCGCACGCCATCCTCGGCCGGCTCGCCGACGTCGGGCTCGGCTACCTCAGCCTCGGGCAGCCGCTCACCACGCTGTCCGGCGGCGAGCGGCAGCGGCTCAAGCTGGCCACCCACATGGCCGAGCGCGGCGGCGTCTACATCCTCGACGAGCCCACCGCCGGCCTCCACCTCGCCGACGTCGAGCAACTCCTCCGCCTGCTCGACCGGCTGGTGGACGCGGGCAAGTCGGTCATCGTGATCGAGCATCACCAGGCGGTCATGGCGCACGCCGACTGGATCATCGACCTCGGGCCCGGAGCGGGGCACGACGGCGGGCGGATCGTGTTCGAAGGCACCCCGGCCGACCTCGTCGCGGCCCGTTCCACCCTCACGGCCGAGCACCTCGCCGAGTACGTCGGCGCCTGAGCCGCCGTGTCCTTGAGCGCTCGATCCGCCCTCGCCTGGGTCCGCCCCCAGGCTTGAGCCGCCCCATGTACCGTCCCGCCGCCCACCACCCGAGCCGCCCGATGCCGCTGCCCCCCACCCGCACCCCCCGGTGCCTGAGGCGCCGATGCCCCTGATCCGGGTTCCCTCCGCCTACCGTCCGGTGCTGGCCAACCGCTTGTTCCGGCGGCTCACCCTCGGCTTCGGCGTCTCCTACCTCGGCGACGGCATGAGCTTCGTCGCCGTCGCCTGGCTCGCCATCGAGCTGGCGCCGCAGGGGAGCGTGGGCCTGTGGGTGGGCGCCGCGGTGGCCGCGTCCACGCTGCCCGGGGTGGTCGGGGCGCTGGCGTTCGGCCGCCTGCTGCGCCGCGTGCCCGCCAAGCGGCTGCTGCTCGCCGACAACGCGCTGCGCTGCGTGCTCCTCGGCGCCGTGCCGCTGTGCTGGCTGGCCGGTCTGCTCTCTTTGCCCCTGTACGTGACACTGCTCGCCCTCTCATCCCTGCTGCACGCGTGGGGCAGTGCGGGCAAGTTCACCTTGCTGGCCGAGCTGCTGCCGGGGGAGCAGCGGCTCGCCGCCAACACCCTCCTCAGCTCGCTCACTCTCGCCGCCACGATCGCCGGTCCCGCGATCGCCGGGGTGCTGGTCACGTACATGGACGCGGCCCTCGTCCTCGGCCTGGACGCCCTGACGTACGCGTTCCTCGCCGTGCTCGTCGTACGGACCCGGCTGCCAGAACGGGACCCCGACGCGCACGTGTCACCCGCCGGCCCGCTGCCCGACTCGGACCCTGACACCCACGTGTCACCCGTCGATCGGGCAGCCGCCCGCGGCGGCCTCGCGTTGCTGCGCTCCCACCCCGAACTGTTCGGCCTGCTCGCCCTCACCTGGTTCTTCAACTTCCTGTACGGCCCCGTCGAGGTGGCCCTGCCGCTGCACGTGACCGGCGACCTGCACGCGCCCGGCACCCTGTTGGGCCTGTACTGGATGCTGTTCGGCATCGGCGCGATGCTCGGCGGGCTCGCGACCGGCGCGCTGCGGCACCTGCCGCTCTGGCCCGTGACGATCGGTGTCGTGATCGGCTGGGGGCTGTGCCTGCTGCCGTTCTGGTTCGACGTGCCGGTGCCCGTCACCGTCGCGGGCTTCGCGCTCGGGGGCATGATCTACGGCCCGTTCGTGGCGCTCTCGGTGACGCTCATGCAGGCGAAGGCGCCGCCGCAGCACCTGACCGCGATGCTCGCCGCCCGCAGCGCGGTACTGCTCACCGCGTCACCGATCGGCACGGCCCTCGGCGGACCACTCACCTCGGCCCTCGGCCCGCGCCCGACACTCGGCAGCTCGGGCCTGGCCACCGTGGCACTCGGCCTCGTCGCCGGCACACTCCTCCTGGTGTTCCGCCGCCGCAAAAAGCCATCCCCATGAACACCCGGGATCGCTTGCCCTGAAGACCATCTCACCCTTGAATGGGGATTCATGCCCCTCCGCAGCCTCAAACCCGCCACCTCACGCCCCACCGAGCTCCTGATCGGCATCGGCTTCTTCGTGGCGGTCGCGGCCTGCGCGATCACCGCGGTGCTGATTCCGGCCGCCCAGTTCGAGCTGCGGTTCTTCGTGATGGGCCTGGCCGGATGCGCGTACGCGCTGGCCGCCGCCGACCTGTGGGCCGCCGCGGTGACGGGCGTCTCGGCCTGGGCGCTGGCCACCGGCTTCCTCATCCCGCCCACCGGCGAGCTCGCCGTTACCGGCGGCCCCGACGTGATCCGCCTCATCGCGATCGTGGGCCTCTCCCTGGCCGGCGGCCTCTACGGCATCTCCCGCCGCCGTACCCATCGCGACCGCCCCGCTAACTGAACCCGCCGCCGCGACCGCCCCGCCAGCTGAGCCTCGCCGTCAGCCGGTCGGTCCCGGAAGATCCGCGTGCCGGTACGGCGTCGGCTCCATCCCGCTCTGCACCACCAGCACGGTCCCGGACGACTCGTCCCGGAACAGCCCGTCCACGGCCTCCGCCACCTCGTCGGCGGTCATCATCGGCAGCCCGGCCGCCAGCAGGAAGTCCTTGGCAGGCGCGATCAACGGCGTATCGGTGAAACCAGGACAGACAGCACCGATCCTGACTCCCGCCGCGGCCAGCGGCTCCACGAGCGCCCTGACCAGCCCGATCACGGCGTGCTTGCTCATCGAGTAGATCGGGTCAGGGCCGAACCCGACCAGCCCCGCCATCGACGACGTGACCACGATCGAGCCACCACCGGAGCTCTTGAGCAGCGGAAGCGCCGCCGCGACGCCGTAAACGACGGAGTCGGCGTTGATCCCCATCACCGTCCGGTACCGCTCGGCGTCGAACGCGGAGAAGTCGACGCCACCATTAGTGCCGGCGTTCAGATGCACGAGGTCCAAGCGGCCGTAGCGTTCATTGGCGAGCGCCACAGCTCGTACCGACGTCTCCTCGGAGCTGACGTCACCCACCACCCACACACCGCCGACCTCCTTGCCGACCCGCTCGACGCCCTCGGCGTCCCGATCGACCAGCACACAGTCGGCCCCGCCTGCGGCCAGCCGCCGCGCCACGGCGGCCCCGATGCCACTCGCCGCGCCGGTGATCAAAGCAACTCTGCTCATGAACGCTCCTAGGGGAGGCGCGGAATGGGCGTTACCCGTGGATTGTGCGCCCCCATCGTCACCTGAGCAACAGCCGAGATCACTGATTCTGGGAGACCCAGACCTCTATCACCCGCGCGACAACCTCCCGAACGGACAACCGTGTCGTATCCACCTGAATATCACCCACCGTGAACTCGCCCTGCCGCTCGTGCAACATACGAAACTCCGCAGCTGTCAGATGCGCAGCCCGAGTCCCCGCCCGCCGCTCCGCCTCACCGACCTCCACCACGAGCTCCAGAATCAGCACCCCAGGCAGGAGCTCCCGATACAGCTCAGCGGTCGCGTCCGTCAGCACATCCGCGATCACCACGTCGATGCCGTCTCTCAGGAAGTTCCCGGCCACCGCACACCCGTTACGCACCCCCAGCCGCCGCTGCCGCAGCCCTTCGGCGCCTTCCCACGGCGCGGCATGCCCACTGACGACCAGATGGCGAACATCGTCAACGTCGATGAAGGCGGCCAACGGCCGTTCCCCGGCGACCAGACGCCCCACCGTACTCTTGCCCGCTGCCGGACCCCCCGTCAGAACCAACGCCCGCACGTCCCACCCCATTCGTGATCTCCATGATGATCGAAACCGGCTACCCTGCCGGACGTGCGGCGATTAACGACTTCCCGGGCAGCCCGGCTCACCCTCGCAGCGGCCTCAGCGGCGGCCGTGGCACTCCCGGTGGCGCTAGTGGCGGCACTCCTGGCAGCACGACGCCGCCCCCGGAACACCACCACCCGACCCCACCCCCAACCACCGCCCACCATCCCCATCACTCGCGCCGCTCTTGGCCCCGAGCTCCCAGTCGGACGGCCGGCCCCCGTACCCATCCTCGGCACCCCCACAGCCGCGGACCTCAAGCGCTTCACCCCCGAACCCTCCGTCCTGGACCGCCCACCGGCCGCGCCCCGACCCCCAAGCGAGCCCCTGACGAGGGCGACCCGCCGCCGCCTCACCCGCTGAGCCGTGATCGCGGGCACGCTGCTCCTCCTGGCCTTGTGCACCCAGGTCCTCGAGAACACGGTCTACGACAAAGGCCCGTCGACGGAGTACGTGAACGAGGTCGTCATCTCGGTCCCGGACGGCTCGCCGCCACCCGGGGCAGGCCACCGCTACGAGGAGTGGATCTTCCTCGACGTCGACCCCTGAGCCCTACCGCGGACGACGCAGCGTCAACGACTGGAACCAGTTGCACGCCAGCGTTGATGATCTTTCACGCCTGTTCCTGCTGTCTACGCTGGTAGGCGTCATGAACCTGGCCGAGAAGCCGCACGAAGTGGACTCGCTCCGCCGGCGTCAGGGCGGCATACGGCGCGGCGGCAAGTTCATCTGTTCGCTGGTCTGCTCCGGCGAGGGCTATGCGGTCGGTCGTCGACATTGACGGCCATGGTCCGCTCCATCCACTCGCCCTCGCTTTGTCGACGCCCGGTCCGGCGAGGATGGCTCCGAGCGGGGTGAGGCCATGCTCATGGATGGCGATCAGATGTGAGGCCCCCCGATGTTCGCGCAACCGCAGCAATGCGAGGCCGACCCGGGATGCCGGGTCCTCATCGGCCACCGTAAGCGATCGCCACGCAGCGAAGAGCGGGCGGTCGGTTGGTTCGGCTGCCTCCACCACGTGTTCGGCCAGGTCGGCTAACTGATCAAGCTCGGGCAGGTCTCCGTATGTGGTCCGTGCCCAGTGCGTGCACTCCTCCACGTCTGCCTCAACAATGCTGCTGAGCGGAATGACGGCCCGTGCGGTGTCCCACGCGTTACGGACCAGTTCGGGCGCGAAGAAACCGCAAGCTGCGGTCACCACCTCGGCGTCCACATTGCCGAGCACTCCTGCGCGTGCACCGAAGTAGAACGGCCAGCGCGAAAGCCCCAGGCCTTCCCCACGGGCCCTGAAGCGGTCAGTCTTACCGAATGCGGCACCGGCCGTGATCACGATCCGCTTCGTGTGCTGCACCACATCCCCGGGTGTCACCTTGCGCTCCCTTCGCTAGAACCGACTCGGTGATTGTGGCGGATCAGGGGTGGACGGGTCGATGTCCGGGAGACCCCCCTGCCGATACTTGCTGATCAAATCCGTGACCCGCGGGGAGCAGGCCGAGGGTTGGTGGCCATGGGCCAAACTCCCCTGCTCCCGCAAGACGGTTCATTGGCAAGACCGCTGACGAGGCGCGGGCGAAGATTGACAACATGAAGTCCAAGTCACGCCAGGGCGGTCCTGAATGGCATGCTCATCGGAGATCACGCCATCGGGACGATTCACGTCGTGCGGAGGGCTCGCGGCGCGGTGAGGCTCTCGGGCTCTGCTTGATGGATGTGGACTTCGCCGAGGGGCACGTGCACATCCGCCGGCAGCTCGTCCGGGTGGGCAGGGGACTGCACCATGGGCCGGTGAAGACGGACGCGGGCAAGCGATCGCTTCTCCTGCTCGACATCGCCCGGGAAGCCCTGGAGATCCAGCGTCGCGGGCAAGAGATCATGCGAGAGCAGACGGGGGACGGCTGGACGGACACAGGTCTGGTCTTCACCACGAGATCAGGGCTTCCGATCGAACCTCGCGCGCTCGAATCGTCAAGGCGGCGAAACTCCGCACCACTCGCGTGCACGACTTGAGGCATACCGCTGCCTCGTTACTCAAGAAGCTCGGAGTCTCACCACGTGTGCGATGGAGATCCTCGGGCACAGCCGGATCTCGGTCACGATGGGGATCTACACCCACGGCGACGGAGACAGCCGGGAAGATGCGATCAAGATGGACACGGGCTGTTCGAGTGAGCCCGTTGCAGTACCAGTTGCAGTAAAAAGGCCCCGGAGCTTGATCGCTTCGGGGCTTTCCTCTGGTGGGGCTACCAGGACTTGAACCTGGGACCTCTTCCTTATCAGGGAAGCGCTCTAACCGTCTGAGCTATAGCCCCGCTCGCACACCGAACGTTATCGCATTCGCCCCAGTGAGGCGAACCGGTTGTTCGGACGAGAAGAGCTTACCGCGTCCGGCAGGCTGCTCGCGCCGCGCGATCCGTGCGCGCGGCGCGAGCCTTCATGCCTATTCGGCCTCGCTGAACGTCACTTCAACGCCGCCCACCAGGTCGGAGGCGATGTTGTAGATGACCGCGCCCAAGGTGGCCAGGGCCGTGATCAGGACGACGTTCACAGCCCCGATCAGGGCCGTGTAGCCGAGGATGCGCACCGGCTCGAACCACGTGGCGATGTCGATCGGGATCGAGCTCTGGCCCTGCTCGCCCTTTCCGAGCTGGTTGACCAGGTCGACGATGGAGTCGAAGACGCCCAGTGCCGACAGCACGCCGTACAGGACGGCCACGGCCACGAACAGCACCACGAAGCAGACGAGGGAGACCACGAAGCTGAACTTCATGGCCGACCACGGCTCGACGCGGCGCAGGACCAGATGGGCCTTGCGGGGGAGCCGGCCCCCCGCGGAGTTGGACGACTTCTTCTTGGGCAGTTCGATGGCCGGCGGGGCCTCGGTGGCCAATGACGGACGCAACCGGACGGTGTCGTTGCCCTCCGGCGGGCCACCAGGCCCGCCGGAGCCACCTGGCGGTGGGCCGGGCTGAGGAGGAGGCGCGGGCTTGCCGGCCTCCTGCGGGCCGGGCAGGGGCCGGCCCTGCGCGGGCGAGGTGTCCTTGCCTTCCTCGACCGGCGTGAATATTTCGGTCTCTGCGGGTTTCTTCGGTTGCTGACCGTTACCCGCAGCCGCCTTTGTCCTGGCGGTGCCACCCTGGGCGCTCATGATTTACTCTCCTCCCCCGTCTTCCTCACTCTCCATCGGAGTCTCCATGGACTCCGCGTTCCGGGCGAGGGCTACCACGCTGTCGCCTTCGGCGAGATTCATCAATCGCACTCCCATGGTCTGGCGGCCGGACTGCTTGATCTCGCCGGCACTCGTCCGGATCACCCCGCCGGCGGACGTGATCGCGAAGACCTCGTCCTCTGGGTTGACCATGACGGCTCCGACCAGCTTGCCACGGGAAGATACGATTTTCGCAGTCAGCACACCTCTACCGCCACGTCCTTGAACCGGATACTGATCCACTGGCGTCCGTTTTGCGTACCCAGCCTTCGTGGCGATAAGCACATCTTGACCGTCGGCGATGCGATTCATGGCCAGAAGTTCGTCACCCTCGAGGAACCTCATGCCGATGACACCGCTGGTCGCCCGCCCCATGGGCCGCAGGGCCTCGTCGGAGGCGGTGAACCGGATCGACTGCGCGCCCTTGGAGACGAGCAGCAGATCGTCGGACTCGGAGACCAGGCGGGCTCCGATGACCTCGTCGTCGTCCCGCAGGTTGATCGCGATCAGACCGCCGGACCTGGGGGAGTCGTACTCGGACAGGCGCGTCTTCTTGACCAGCCCGCTGCGGGTGGCGAGGACGAGATAGGGGGCGACGTTGTAGTCGCGTAGGTCGAGAACCTCCATGACTGTTTCGTCGGGCTGCATGGCGAGAAGGTTCGCCAGATGCATGCCCCGCGCGTCGCGGCCGGCGTCGGGCAGCTCGTACGCCTTGACGCGGTAGACCCGGCCCTTGTTCGTGAAGAACAGCAGCCAGTGGTGCGTCGTGGTGACGAAGAAGTGGTCGACGATGTCGTCCTGGCGCAGTTGCGCGCCGCGCACGCCCTTGCCGCCGCGCTTCTGCGCCCGGTAGAGGTCGGTCCGGGTGCGCTTGGCGTAGCCGCCCCTGGTGATCGTGACGACGATCTCGTCCTCGGCGATGAGGTCCTCGATCGACATGTCGCCGTCGTACGCGATGATCTCGGTCTTGCGCTCGTCGCCGTAGCGGCCGACGATCTCGGCGAGCTCGTCGTTGACGATCTCCCGCTGGCGGCTCTCGCTGGCCAGGATCGCGTTGTACTCGGCGATCTGGTTCATCAGCGAGTCGAACTCGTCCTGGATGGCCTGCCGCTCCAGGGCGGCCAGCTTGCGCAGCTGCATGTCGAGGATGGCCTGCGCCTGGATCTCGTCGATCTCCAGCAGCGCCATCAGGCCCTGCTGGGCGTGCGAGGCGGACTCGGAGGCCCGGATCAGGGCAATGACCTCGTCGAGCCGCTCCAGGGCCTTCAGCAGGCCGCTCAGGACGTGGGCCCGCTCCTCGGCCTTGCGCAGCAGGTAGCGGGTCCTGCGGACGATGACCTCGATCTGGTGCGCCACGTAGTGGCGGATGAACTGGTCGAGCCGCAGGGTCCGCGGCACGCCGTCCACCAGCGCCAGCATGTTGGCGCCGAAGGTGTCCTGGAGCTGGGTGTGCTTGTAGAGGTTGTTGAGCACGACCTTGGCGACCGCGTCGCGCTTGAGCACGATGACCAGGCGCTGCCCGACCCGCGACGAGCTCTCGTCGCGGACGTCGGCGATGCCGGTCAGCTTGCCCTCACGCACCAGCTCGGCGATCTTCAGCGCCAGGTTGTCGGGATTGACCTGGTACGGGAGCTCGGTGACGACCAGAGCCTGCCGCCCCTTGTCCTCCTCGACCTCGACCACGGCCCGCATGGTGATCGAGCCGCGCCCGGTGCGGTAGGCGTCCTCGATCCCGCGCCGGCCCACGATCAGCGCCTTGGTCGGGAAGTCGGGCCCCTTGACCAGCTTGATGGCCGCTTCGAGCAGCTCTTCCTCGCTGGCCTCGGGGTTTTCCAGGGCCCACTTGACCGCGCTGGCGACCTCGCGCAGGTTGTGCGGCGGGATGTTGGTGGCCATGCCGACGGCGATGCCGCCCGAGCCGTTGACCAGCAGCTGCGGGATGCGCGCCGGCAGGACGTCGGGCTCCTGCGACTTGCCGTCGTAGTTGGGGCGGAAGTCGACGGTCTCCTTGTCGATGTCCCGCAGCATCTCCATGGCGATGGGCGCGAGCTTGCACTCGGTGTAGCGCATCGCCGCCGCCGGGTCGTTGCCGGGCGAGCCGAAGTTGCCCTGCCCGTCGACCAGCGGATATCGCAGCGACCACGACTGCGCCAGGCGGACCAGCGCGTCGTAGATCGAGGTGTCGCCGTGTGGGTGGTAGGTGCCCATCACGTCGCCGACGACGCGGGCGCACTTGAAGTAGCCGCGGTCGGGACGGTAGCCACCGTCGTACATCGCGTAGAGCACCCGCCGGTGCACCGGTTTGAGCCCGTCGCGCACGTCAGGCAGCGCCCTGGACACGATGACGGACATCGCGTAGTCCATGTAACTGCGCTGCATCTCGGACTGGATGTCCACAGGCTCGATGCGGTCAGCCGGGGGAGTGGTGTTCACGTCCGTCACAGGTAAAGGTCCTTCTTGTGGCTAAACGTCGAGGAAGCGCACGTCGCGCGCGTTGCGGATGATGAAGTCGCGCCGCGCCTCCACGTCTTCCCCCATCAGCACGCTGAACAGGTCGTCGGCCTGGGCCGCGTCGTCGAGCGTGACCAGGCGCAGCAGCCGGGTCTCCGGGTTCATCGTGGTCTCCCAGAGCTGGCCGGCGTTCATCTCGCCCAGTCCCTTGAAGCGCTGTACGTTGTCGCGGGGCCGCGGGTCGGGCTTACCGTTGGCGATGCCTTCGGCGATGACCGCGTCGCGTTCGCTGTCGGAGTAGGCGTAGGAGGCGTCCTCGCCCTTCCGGTCCCACTTGATCTTGTACAGCGGCGGGCACGACAGGTAGACGTGACCTGCCTCGATCAGTGGTCTCATGAACCTGAACAGCAGCGTCAGCAGCAGCGTGTTGATGTGCTGCCCGTCGACGTCGGCGTCGGCCATGAGGATGACCTTGTGATAGCGCAGCTTGGTGATGTCGAACTCGTCGTGCACACCGGTGCCCAGGGCGGTGATCAGCGCCTGGACCTCGTTGTTCTTCAGGACCTTGTCGATCCGCGCCTTCTCGACGTTGAGGATCTTGCCGCGGATGGGCAGGATCGCCTGGAAGCGCGAGTCGCGGCCGCCCTTGGCCGAGCCGCCGGCCGAGTCGCCCTCGACGATGAACAGCTCGCACTTCTCCGGGTCGTTCCACTGGCAGTCGGCCAGCTTGCCCGGCAGCCCACTGCCCGCTTCGAGCAGCGACTTGCGCCTGGTCAGGTCGCGCGCCTGGCGGGCCGCGATGCGGGCGCGTGAGGCCTGCAAGGACTTGTTGATGATGTCCTTGGCCTCGCCGGGGTTGCGCTCGAACCAGTCGCGCAGGTGGTCGTTGCAGGCCTTCTGGACGAACGACTTCGCCTCGGTGTTGCCGAGCTTGGTCTTGGTCTGACCCTCGAACTGCGGGTCGGACAGCTTGACCGAGATGATCGCGGTCAGCCCCTCGCGGACGTCCTCGCCGGAGAGGTTGTCGTCCTTGCCCTCCTTGAGGAACTTCTGCTCGCGCGCGTAGCGGTTGACGATGGACGTCAGCGCCGCGCGGAAGCCCTCCTCGTGGGTGCCGCCCTCGGCGGTGTTGATGACGTTGGCGAAGCTGTAGACCGACTCCGAGTAGGAGTTGTTCCACTGCATGGCGATCTCGACCGCGAGGCCGTCGCTCTCCTCCTCGAAGGAGATGATCGACGCGTGCGCCGGCTCCTTCTTGGCGTTGAGGTGTTGCACGAAGTCGGCCAGGCCGCCCTCGTAGTGGTAGGAGACGGAGTGGGGCTCGCCGTTGATGTGGTCGGGGCGCTCGTCGATCAGCGAGATCGTCAGGCCCTTGTTGAGGAAGGCCATCTCCTGGAAGCGCCGCGAGAGCGTCTCGTAGTTCCAGGTGGTGGTCTCGAAGACGTCGGGGTCGGGCCAGAACGTGATCGTGGTGCCGGTCTCGTCGGTCTCCTCGCCCTTGGCCAGGGGGGCCGTGGGCTTGGACATCTCGTAGCGCTGGCGCCAGTAGTGGCCGTTCTGCTTGACCTCCACCTCCATGGCGGTGGACAGCGCGTTGACGACGGCCGAGCCGACGCCGTGCAGGCCGCCGGAGACCGCGTACGACTGGCTGTCGAACTTGCCGCCCGCGTGCAACGTGGTCAGCACCAGTTCGACCGCGGAGATCTTCTCCACCGGGTGGATGCCGGTGGGGATGCCTCGGCCGTCGTCGACCACGCGGACGCCGTTGTCGGCGAGCAGCGTGATGTCGATCTTGGTCGCGTAACCTGCCAGGGCCTCGTCCACCGCGTTGTCCACGATCTCCTGGACGAGATGGTGAAGACCGCGCTCACCGGTGGAGCCGATATACATACCCGGGCGCTTGCGAACCGCCTCAAGCCCCTCGAGTACGGTGATTGAGCTAGCGTCGTAGGACAACTGCGAAATCCTCCTGCCGCGGACACGCGGCTGGGTAGGCGTTCAACGTTCGAAAGCTGCCCCTGCCGTGCCCGTCACCGTCGTGAGTGCCCCGATGCGCGGTCACCCGGGAGAGTCGGCTTGCTGCCGGGGTGACACGCAAGCGGACGTGTCCGGAATCCTTTTTCATTCTACCGCTTCCGGAGGGTCAAGGTGGCAATGAACGCGCCTGTGATGCCCTCTAGCTCGTTTTGCCCCCTGCCGAGCATCCCCCCTCCGGAAAGGGGGCTTATCGCGTCTGCGGCGGTCTGATCGCCCTTGGCAGGCTAGCCGTAGGTGTCGCCGGGACCCCGGCTTCCGGTCACCCGCAACCCGCCCGACGGCCGGGGCGCGTTCTGCGGGCCCCTGACCTTGACCTTCGTCACGGTGCCGTCGCCGAGCTCCTCGTTGAGCCTGCGCACGAGGGTGCGCGCGAGCAGCCGCACCTGCGTCGCCCAGGCCGTCGAGTCGGCCGCGATCAGCACCTCTCCGTCGTCGAAGGACTCGGGTCTGGTGTGCATGGCCAGGTCAGGGCCGACGATGGTGGCCCACCGCCCGAACACCGCGCCGACCGCCGCGGAACGCTCCCAGCCGCGGTCGGCCAGCAGGTCGGCGATGGCGCGGCCGAAGAGCTGGGGATCGCCGCTGTCTCTGCGCGGCCCCGCCGCCTTGCGTCTGGGCTCGCGCCGGGGGAGCTGACCGCGTTTGGCGGCGTCGGCCTTGGCCTGGGCCAGCTTCTCCCGCGCCAGCGCCACGCCCCTGGCCACCGTGCCGTTGTCCTCAGCCTGTGGACGACCGGCCCCGGATCCGGCGGCTCCGTTACCGACGTCCCCGGACCCGCTCGTGCCGCCTGGGGCGCCTGCGGCGCCGCCCGCCTGCGGCCCGGCGCCGACGCCGGGCTTGTCGTCATCGGACACGGGTCACGCTCCCTTCCGCGACGTCGTACCTGCCTCCCACCAGCTCCCCCGGCACGTCGTCCGCCACGGCCGCGGTGATCAGCACCTGCTCGGCCGGCGCGACGATCTCGGCCAGCCGGCGCCGCCGCTGGCTGTCGAGCTCGGCGAACACGTCGTCGAGGATCAGCACGGGGTCTCCGCCGTCGGCCCGCAGCAGGTCGTAGGCGGCCAGCCGGAGCGCCAGCGCGAACGACCACGACTCGCCGTGGCTCGCGTAGCCCCTGGCGGGCAGGTCGCCGAGACCGAGGATCAGGTCGTCGCGGTGCGGCCCGACGAGGGTGACGCCTCGGTCGAGCTCCGACTGGCGGACCTCCAATAGCCGCTCCCGCAGACGTTCTTCAAGGGTTTTCCCCAAGTCTGTGGATAACGTCTGTGTATCGAAAGATCCCCGCTCACCGGGGACTTCGCCCTCCTGATCACCCTCACCCTGGTCCCCGCCTGTGGACAACGTGCTGCGGTAGGCGAGGGTCGCCGGAGCGCTCGACGGGGCCAGCGCGGCATAGGCCCCGGCCACCAGCGGACGCAGCGCCTCGATGAGCTCGAGCCGGGCCCGCAGCAACTCCGCGCCGTGCCGGGCGAGGTGGGCGTCCCAGACCTCCAGAGTGCTCAGCACGTCGCCCGCGCCGCCCGCCGCGAACCCGCTGTCGCCCTCCTGCCGCCGGGCGCTCCTGCTGCCCCTGCGGGCCTGCGCGGCCGTGCGCAGCAGGGCGCCGCGCTGCTTCAGCACGCGGTCGTAGTCGGCGCGGACCCCGGCGAACCTGGGGGCCCTGGCCACCAGCAGGTCGTCGAGGAAGCGGCGGCGCTCGGACGGGTCGCCCTTGGACAACGACAGGTCCTCGGGGGCGAACAGGACGGTGCGCAGCAGGCCGACGGCGTCGCGGGCCCTGGACACGGGGGAGCGGTTGAGCCGGGCGCGGTTGGCCCGGCCCGGGTTGATCTCCAGCTCGATGAGCGCCCGCCGGTCGTCCCGCTGGACGGCGCAGCGCACGATCGCCCTGGTGGCGCCCTGCCGTACGAGCGGCGCGTCGCCCGCCACCCGGTGACTGGAGTGCGTCGCGACGTAGCCGAGGGCCTCGACCAGGTTGGTCTTGCCCTGGCCGTTGGGCCCCACGAAGGCCGTGACGCCCGGCTCCAGGCCGAGCTCCACGGACGCGTAGGACCGGAAGTCGGTCAGCGAGAGGTGGGCGACATGCACCCCACGAAGGTTAGTGGGCCTCGCGGGTCACCGGGGTCACCGGCATGCGTTCTTGTGGAAAACCCTGGCCGTTGTGGAAAACCTCGCTGCCGGACGCCAGCGGCGCGGGATTCCGGAGCAGGGAGCGGCCCTGACGGTCAGCGCTCGGCCTCGCGCGGCGGTTTCACGTCGGCGCCGGGGGAGTCGGCGCCCTTCTCGGTGCCGCCCTCGGCCGAGGTGATGGCGTGGCCGCCGAACTGGTTGCGCAGCGCCGCCACGACCTTCATCGCGGGGGAGTCGTCCTGCCGCGAGGCGAACCTGGCGTAGAGCGCGGCGGTGATCACAGGAAGCGGGACCGCGTGGTCGACCGCGGCCTGCACCGTCCACCGGCCCTCGCCGGAGTCTTGGGCGTAGCCGCGCAGCTGTTCGAGGTGCTCGTCGTCGTCGAGCGCCCTGACCATCAGGTCGAGCAGCCAGGAGCGGATCACGGTGCCGGTGCGCCAGCTGCTGAAGGAACCCCTGACGTCCTTCACCACGTCGGAGGCTTCGAGCAGCTCCCAGCCCTCGGCGAAGGCCTGCATCATGCCGTATTCGATGCCGTTGTGGACCATCTTCGCGAAGTGGCCCGCGCCGACGTCGCCGGCGTGGACGAAGCCGTCCTCGCCCTCAGGCTTGAGCGTGTCGAAGATCGGCATGAGGCGGTCGACGTCGGGCTTGTCACCGCCGCACATGAGCGCGTAGCCGTTCTGCAGGCCCCAGACGCCGCCGCTCACGCCGCAGTCGACGAAGCCGATGCCCTTCTTGGACAACTCGGCGGCGTGCTTCTGGTCATCCACATAGTGGGAGTTTCCGCCGTCGACCACGAGGTCGCCCTCGCTGAGGAGCTCGCCGAGATCGTCGATGGTGCTCTGGGTGGCCTTGCCCGCCGGGACCATGACCCAGACCGCACGCGGCGTCTCGAGGCGCTCGGCCAGCTCCTTGAGGCTGCCGACGTCGCTGACCGCCGGGTCGCGATCGTAGCCGATCACCTCGTGACCGCCGCGGCGCAGCCTCTCGGCCATGTTGCCGCCCATCTTGCCCAATCCCACCATGCCGATCTGCATGACTGTCCTCTACCCCCTTGTCAGGCTTCCATCATTCCCGACGACCGGTTCAGCCTGACAGGCGGATGGGCATGATCAGATAACGGTAGTCCGTGGTGGCTTGGTCCTCCACAGGCTTGCCACCGGTGAGGATAGCGGGCTTCGTGGACGTGGTCATCTGCAGCCGCGCGACGTCGGAGTCGATGGCCCCGAGACCTTCCAGCAGGAACTGGTGGTTGAAGGCGATGTTCATCTCATCTCCCTCGTAATCCACCGGAAGCGCCTCGACGGCCTGCGCCTCGTCGCCGCTGCCGGCCTCCAGCACGACCTCGCCGCTCTTGAACGCCAGGCGTACGGGCGTGTTGCGCTCGGCGACCAGGGCCACGCGCTTGACCGCCTCGACGAACGGGCCTGTGGACAGGTCGGCCCGGGCGGAGAACTCGGTCGGCAGCAGCGAGCGGTACTTCGGGAACTCGGGGTCGAGCAGGCGCGTCGTCGTACGGCGTCCGGCACTGGAGAAGCCGATCATGCCCTCGCCGGTGCCTCCGGCGGAGCTCAGCGCGATCTCGACCTCCGCGCCGGTCGCGCCGAGCGCCTTGGCCGTGTCGGCGAGGGTCTTGCCGGGGATCATCGCGATGGCGGAGAAGTCGGGCTGGCCCGGCTGCCACTTGAGCTCGCGCACGGCCAGGCGGTAGCGGTCGGTCGCGGCGAGGGTCACCGTGTCGCCCTCGATCTCCATCCGTACGCCGGTGAGCATCGGCAGCGTGTCGTCGCGGCCCGCGGCGACGGCGACCTGGCCGACGGCGGAGGCGAACACGTCGCTGCCGACGCGGCCGGCGGCCGGGGGCATGGCCGGCAGGGACGGGTAGTCCTCCACAGGCATGGTCAGCAGGGTGAAGCGGGCGCTGCCGCACGTGACGACGGCCTTGGCTCCGTCCACCACGAAGTCCACAGGCTGTGCGGGAAGGGCGCGCGTGATCTCGGCGAGCAGCTTGCCCGAGACCAGCACGACGCCCGGCTCGCCCGTGTGGACCTCCAGCGTCACCTCGGCGGAGACCTCGTAGTCGAATCCGGAGAGCTTGAGCTGCGTCCCCTCCGTGACCTCAAGGCGCATGCCGGCGAGAACGGGCACCGATGGACGCGCCGGGAGGCTGCGTGCCGTCCATGCCACCGCCTCAGCGAGGACGTCTCGCTCGATTCGGAACATCACGGTCATCAGCCTCCTGGGTCGTCGTTGATTCAAGGATCTCAAGGATCCACCCTCCCGGACTCGCGCTCCGGGAGAACCCCTCTATGGGTCTTTGAGTTTCCTAGTTAGAGATATAGAGGTCATCACACTAGGGGCTGTGGGAACTGTGGACAACCGGCGTCTTGGCTGGTCAGCGGCCATATTTTCATCCACTGGGGATGTGGGTGACGCCTGGGGAGAACTTCCGCGCCTGGGGATGACGATTCTTCGCCCACAGGCCGTCCCCAGATCATGGTGCCTTCATCCACCGTAAGACCGGGGTTATCCACGAGGTTTCCACAGGTTGTCCACGGGGTAAAACGGGCCCTTCTGGAGCCCCAGATCCGTTGTTCACAGTCTGTCCACACGCTGTCCACTGGTAGTCCCCAGGTTCTCCCCAGGATGTCCCCACCCTTGTCCCCAGCCATTGTGGACGGATTTTTCCCACCATTGCCGGGCGAACGGCGAGTGAATTTTTGCGTTTGCGCTGGTCCACAGCGTTTTCCACAGGCTGTGTATGAACTCAAGATCCACGCTGTGTCTGCTTGATCCGCATTGTCAGCTCGTTGACCTGGTTGTACATCGACCTGCGCTCCGCGATCAGTGACCGGATCTTGCGCTCGGCGTGCATCACGGTGGTGTGATCGCGGCCGCCGAACTGCTGGCCGATCTTCGGCAGCGACAGCTCGGTCAGCTCGCGGGCGAGGTACATCGCGATCTGCCTGGCGTTGACGAGCGCCCGGCTGCGGGAGGTGCCGCACAGGTCGTCGATGCTGATGCCGAAGTATTGAGCGGTCTGGTTCATGATCGCCGCGATGGTGATCTCGGTGTCGGACTCCGAGGTGATGAGGTCCTTCAGCACGACCTCGGCCAGCTGCAGGTCGACGCCCTGCCGGTTGAGGCTGGCGAACGCGGTGACTCTGATCAGCGCGCCCTCCAGTTCACGGATGTTGGTGGAGATGCGGCTGGCGATGTATTCGAGCACCTCGGGCGGCGCGGCCAGGCCCTCCTGGATGGCCTTCTTGCGCAGGATGGCGATCCGGGTCTCCAGCTCGGGCGGCTGGACGTCGGTGATCAGGCCCCACTCGAACCGGTTGCGCAGCCGGTCCTCCAGCGTGATGAGCTGCTTGGGCGCCCGGTCGCTGGAGATGACGATCTGCTTGTTGGCGTTGTGCAGCGTGTTGAAGGTGTGGAAGAACTCCTCCTGCGTCTGCTCCTTGCCCTCCAGGAACTGGATGTCGTCCACGAGCAGGATGTCGATCGCCCGGTAGCGGCCGCGGAAGCCGTCGGCCTTGTGATCGCGGATGCTGTTGATGAAGTCGTTGGTGAACTCCTCGGAGCTCACGTATCTGACCCGGGCGCCGTCGTACAGGCTCTGGGCGTAATGCCCGATGGCATGCAGCAGGTGCGTCTTGCCCAGCCCGGAGTCCCCATAGATGAACAGCGGGTTGTACGCCTTCGCCGGCGACTCGGCCACCGCCACCGCCGCCGCGTGCGCGAAGCGATTGCTGGCACCGATGACGAATGTCTCAAATGTGTACTTCTGATTGAGCCTGGCCGGTTCGCTGGGCTTGTTGCTCTTCGCCTCCCACCGATTCGGCGCCGGTTCCGGCGTCTTCTCCACAGGCGGTGTGTACGGCTGCGCCTGTTCAAAAGAGAAGCCCTGCTGTGGATATTCGGTGGATATCTGCGGCGGCTCGGGCTGTGGAGAATAGAACTGAGGGGGCTCGGAAGCCGGGTTGTGCTGCGGTTGCGCGGGCTGTGCATAACGCAGCTGACTCTCCACACCCTGGGGATAACTCTGAGTCACAGGCTGTTGATGAGAGTCGACCGTCGGCTGTTCAGGGGCCGTGGTGTCGATCATCACGGCCAGGCGCATGGTCCGGCCGAGCTCCTGCGAGAGCGCGTGCGCGACCAGCGGGCGCAGTTTGCCCTCGATGAGGTCCTTGAGGAAGTCGTTGGGGACGCCGAGCACGATCGTGTCGTTGGCCAGGGCGATCGGACGCACCATCGACAGCCAGGTGCGCTGCTGGATGGGCACGTTCTCGTTGAGGAAGTTACTCAGGGCGCTCGCCCATACCGTGCCGAGGTCGACACCGTTCATGGTGCGGTTCCCCTCCTCCATCTCGCGGCCCCCCGCGATCGTTTATCCACATGGCACGACCGCCCGCTGATGATCGACGGCCCTTCGTCCACACGTGTCGGCCGGGCATCCCGCCCACGCTCTCCACAGGAGATCCACAGACTGTCCACAGCGCTTGAGCGGGCCTGGAAGGGCCGACAGTATCCATGTGCACAGCTGTGTTCAAGACGTTGTCCACAGCCTAGTGGTAGCTGGGTACACATACTGTGGACGTGGGGCCGGCGGTGGACAAGTGGCCTGTGGATTAGTGGATAACCGGTCCGGTTTGACCTGGACGGTGCTTGCCCCGTAACGTACGACGGTCGGCTTGTCACGCGACGGCTATTTGCCGTGCCCTCGCTTCCTTGGCAGGCCATCCATGAGTGTTAGGCGCCTTCGTGGCGCACCATCAAGCCTGGAGCCCACCCGTGAGCAAGCGTACTTTCCAGCCGAACAACCGTCGCCGCGCGAAGACCCACGGCTTCCGGCTGCGGATGCGCACCCGGGCCGGTCGCGCCATCCTCGCCGCTCGCCGCCGTAAGGGCCGCGAGAAGCTGTCGGCCTGATCGTCCCTCGCGTTAGCAGCCCGCCGGTGCCTCATACCGGCGGGCGTTAGACGTATACGGTGCTGTCCCGTCAATCCCGCATGCGCCGCGGGGAGGAGTTCGAGGCGGCGGTCAAGCGCGGCAAACGCGCCGGCCGCCCGACCCTCGTGGTGCATTTCACCATTTCCGGGGAAGAGTCACCCCGGGTCGGTTTCGTCGTGAGCAAGGCCGTCGGTGGCGCGGTGACCCGGAACAAGGTCAAGCGGCGGCTTCGACACCTCATGCGGGACCGTCTCGACGCGCTGCCACGAGGTAGCCTGCTTGTGGTACGCGCCAATCCACCGGCCGCGTCCGCGGGATTCGAGCAACTGGCCGCCGAACTCGATCTCGCGCTGGCTCGTTTGCTCAGGCGGCGCGAGTCCTCGACGGCTGGACAGAGATGACGGAGCAACCGCAAGGGGCGGCGCCGGGCCTGGCGGCCCAGGCGCTGATCGTCCCCATCCGGTTCTATCGGGCGTTCATCAGCCCCATGCTCGGTCCACGCTGCCGGTTCTACCCGTCCTGCAGCGCGTACGGACTCGAAGCGATCGCCGTACATGGAGCATTGCGCGGCATTTGGCTGACTGTCCGGCGCATCGGGCGGTGCCACCCATTCCATCCCGGAGGTATTGACCCGGTGCCCCCACGCCCGGTCCGGTCCCACGAAACGCAAGGGAGATAGCTCGGTGGAGCTGTCCTGGCTGAGCTGGCTGTACCAAGCCGTAGCCCAAGTCATCATCTGGATCCATACTGCATACAGCACGGTCCTCAACCCGGACAGCGGGCTGACCTGGGCGTTGACGATCATCACGCTGACCGTGTTCATGCGGATCCTGATCTTCCCGCTCTTCCTGAAGCAGATGCGCTCGTCGCGGAAGATGCAGGAACTCGCCCCCAAGGTTCAGGAGCTGCGCAAGCGGTACAAGAACGACAAGCAGCGGATGAACCAGGAGGTCATGGCGCTCTACCAGGGCGCCGGCGCCAACCCGCTCGGCGGCTGCCTCCCGGTCGTGGCCCAGTTCCCGATCTTCATCTCCATGTTCACCGTGCTGCACAACATGGCCGACGGTCACGCGAAGTACGGGATGACGCAGGAACTGGTCGACAGCGCCCGGGCCGCGCACATCTTCGGCGCCCCGCTGCCCGCCAACTTCTTCATGTCGGAGGCGCAGCTCCAGACGTTCGGGGCCGGCAACATCCAGACCAAGATCGTTCTGGGGATCTTCGTCGCGGTCAGCTCGCTGACCACGTTCCTCACCGTCCGGCAGAGCGTCACCCGCTCCATGGCGCAGATGCCGGACAACCCCATGGCGCAGCAGCAGAAGATCCTCATGTACATCTCGCCGCTGTTCGCCTTCTTCAGCCTGAACTTCCCCCTCGGTCTGATCATGTACTGGGTCACCACCAACCTGTGGACGCTCGGTCAGCAGCACTGGTTCTACAGCCGCCACCCGATGCCGCAGTACGACGCGAAGGGCAACGTGATCCCGGTCGAGCCGAAGGCCGGTCTGATCGCCAAGCTCCGCAAGACCACTCCGGAAGAACAGGCCCCTCCGCCCCCTCCGGAGCCTAAGATCATCAGACAGCAGCCGAGCAGGCAGAGCCGCAGCAAGCGCACCGGCAGCAAGAAGTCGTGAACACGAAGGAGAGGCCGGCCATGACCGAGGCCGAGCAGGAGAAGGCTCCTGATCTCAATGCGCTGGAGCAGGAAGGCGAGATCGCTGCCGACTACGTCGAAGGGCTTCTCGACATCGCCGACATCGACGGCGACATCGACATGGACGTCGAAGGCGATCGTGCCCTGGTCTCCGTCGTCGGACTGAAGGGCACGGAGCTGGTCGGGCCGGCCGGAGAGGTCCTTGAGGCGCTGCAGGAACTGACCCGTCTGGCCGTGCACCGGCAGACGGGGGAGCGCTCGCGGCTGATGCTCGACGTGGCGGGTTACCGTGAGCGCCGCCGGGCCGAGCTCACCAAGCTCGGCACCGAGATCGCCAACCAGGTCAAGGAGCGCGGCGAGCCCAAGTCGCTGCAGCCGATGACCCCGTTCGAGCGCAAGATCGTCCACGACGCGGTGGCCGCCGCCGGGCTCCGCAGCGAGTCCGAGGGCGAGGAGCCGCAGCGGTACGTGGTGGTCCTGCCCGCCTGAGGCGCGTCCCACCATCCGATCCGGCCGTCTGCCCGCCGTCGCGCGTGGTAGACGGCCGTTTCGCGTTCCTGACCCTCTGTTCTGGTACGGAGCCTTTGTCTCGGTACGGAGGTGCGGCCGGCAGCGGGCGCCGCGATCACCCACTCGGGGATCACTCACGCCGGGGTCACCCTCAGCAGGGCCGGTAGCAGCGGGGGACGGCCGCACCCCCAGGGTTGGCTGACGGCGTGCTCACAGGCCACCTTCATCCGGGCCCGATAGTCTTCCCTTGTGATCTCACCCTTAGCCTTGGGTGAAGACCGGACTCTCAGACACCGTCGCCTTACCGTGTTGACCCCGCTTCTTTCGCGTCGGGGGTCACGAGACCGGGCGGCGAACCCGTTCCAGCGAAACACCGAGCATGGGCGACCAGCCCCAGAAAGGCCACCGACCAGTGAGCGATGAGCTTCCGGAGCCTCCGGAGATAGCGCGGGACGTCTTCGTCGGGGAGGCTTGGGATCGCGCACGCGCGTTCGCCGAGCTGCTCGCGGGACCCGGCGTGGTCCGCGGGCTGCTGGGTCCGCGGGAGGTGCCCCGGATCTGGGATCGCCACCTGCTCAACTGCGCCGTCGTGGCCGAGGCCGTACCGGAGGAGGTTCGGCTGGTGGACATCGGCTCCGGCGCCGGGCTGCCCGGGCTGGTGCTGGCGATCGTCCGGCAGGACATCACGGTTACGCTGCTGGAGCCGCTGCTGCGTCGTACCGTGTTTCTTGAGGAATGCGTCGGGGTGCTCAAGCTCGACAACGTCGAGGTGCTGCGCGGCCGGGCGGAGGAGCTGGCCGGCCAGCGCGAGTTCGACGTGGCCAGCGCTCGTGCGGTCGCGCCGCTCGACCGCCTCCTGACGTGGGCGATGCCGCTGCTGCGTGAGGGCGGCGAGCTGATCGCCATGAAGGGGGAGCGGGCCGCCGGTGAACTCGCCGAGGCGCAGTCGCAATTGCAGGCCAGTGGAGCACGAACGGCCGAGCTTGTGACCGTCGGGCACGGTAAGGTCGAGCCGCCTGCAACATTGGTTCGGGTGGTAGCGGGTCGCGCGCCGGAGCGTGCCAGGCGGCGACGAAGGAGGTGACGGTTGTGCCAGTCGCGTCAAGCGGTCTTGGCTGGCCGGACAACCGTCCGTCTGAGAGCCCAACCGGAGTTGGCTGGCCCGAAATGGGCGTGTCGCGACAGCAAATTCCCGGCACCGGCACACCACTGGTTGAAAGGATGGCCAACGTGACCCAGACCCCCCTGAACCCCGGTGATTCGCCGTTGGTACGAGAGGCGCTCAGCTCAGTGGTTTCACGTGAAACATCTGCAACCCAGACGGCCGCCCAGACCGGCGAGACCTCCGGCGATGGCGACGGCACCTGGCCGCGCCCGTCCCAGACCAGAGTGATCGCGGTGGCCAACCAGAAGGGTGGCGTGGGCAAGACGACCACTTCGGTCAACATCGCCGCCGCCCTGTCGATGCACGGCCAGCGCGTCCTCGTGGTGGACCTCGACCCCCAGGGCAACGCTTCCACCGCCCTGGCGACCGAGCATCGTGGCGATGTGCCCGACGTGTACCAGGTGCTCGTGGACGATCTCCCCATGGCGGACATCGTCAAGCAGGTGCCGGAGATGCCGAACCTCTTTTGCGCTCCCGCCACCATTGATCTTGCCGGTGCTGAGATCGAGCTGGTCTCGTTGGTGGCCAGGGAGGCGCGACTGCGGCGGGCGCTGGCGGCGTACGAGGCGATGGAGCTCGACTACATCATCATCGACTGCCCACCGTCCCTCGGCCTGCTGACCGTCAACGCGCTGGTCGCCGCGGACGAGGTGATGATCCCGATCCAGTGCGAGTACTACGCCCTTGAGGGCCTCGGGCAGTTGCTCAGGAACGTGGACCTGATCAAGGCCCACCTCAACCCGACGCTGCGCCTGTCGACGATCGTGCTGACGATGTACGACGGCCGCACCCGGCTCGCCTCGCAGGTGGCCGACGAAGTGCGGGCGCATTTCGGGGACACGGTGCTCAACACGGTGATCCCGCGGAGCGTGCGGTTGTCGGAGGCGCCCAGTTATGGGCAGTCGGTGATGACGTACGATCCGGGATCCAGTGGGGCGATGGCGTACATGGACGCGGCCCGCGAGATAGCCCACCGCGCCACCGTCGCCTGACCTTCACCGCTCGGCTGCGTGAGCGGTTGCGGCTGCTGAGAACGCTTGGGCGTCCGCGCTAGCCTGCCTCACGAGGCCGGTTGATCTGGGCGGGGGACGGGCGGGTCACGGGTGTCGCGACTCGCCGTCCCGACGAAACGATCTCGTCAGCCCCTCGCCCCGGCCATGGGTCATTTAGGTGTCTGCTCCACGGCACCGAGGCCCGGCATCGTCATGGGTGCATAGCGTCGTGGTCGGCATCGTCATGCGCGCTTTGGGGGAGCCATGTGCTGGGTCGTGCGCGGAGCGGTCGTTGTCGTGCGACGCCGTTCTTTTCGTGCCGAGCCGCTCTGACGCTCGGCACCACTCTGACGTCCGGCACCGATCTGGTGTGCTGGCACCGATCTGGTGTGCGGGGCCCTGATCTGATCGCGGTCGTGCTGCCTTGTCACCTACCGTGCCACAGGACTTCGCTCCAGGCGGTCGGGAGCCCTCTGAGCGTTTCGCATGGAATGGAAACGCACCCGGATGGCGCGCGTGAGCACCGCTTGCGAGTACCCCGCGGGGGCCCTGGACGAGGGGTCACCTCACTCCCATGTGGGGCCGGTCATCGTCACCTTCATCACCGACGGCCCGCACTGTGAGTCTTGCGCACACCCGTGCAGGCATCCCGTGTGAGAGCTACCCTGCTGGCGCCCGCGTGCAGGGACCACATGTGAGAGCTGCCCTGCTGGCGCCCGCGTGCAGGGACCCACGTGTGTGAGCACTCTCGCGCGGGCAGACTCGTGCGGGACATCCACGCACGGGCACCCGGGGCCGGCATCTCCGGCGGACACCAACGCGCGGGGACCTGCGTTCGGCACCTCCGTGGGGGTACCGGCGTGCGGGCACCGGCGTGCGGCAACCCTGGGGGCACCTCTCATGCGGGCGGGCACGGACTTACAACGGGGTGCATCCGCTGCATCCCCTGGATCCGCATCTTGGGGCTCGGTCACGAGTTGGGCAGGTTCGTGACCGTGTCGGTGTAAATCCAACGGGGCGGTGTGTGGCGAGGGGGCACTACGTCGGGCCCGCGACGGTAACCTCTCCTGGAGTGACCGGAATCGACCGGCTGGATGAGGAGACGCAGTGAGTCAGCAGCGGCGGGGATTGGGCAAGGGGCTCGGGGCGCTCATCCCGACCGGTCCCATCGTTGACGGCACGGGGACGGCGCCGTCCCCTGCGAACGGTTCAACGGGGGAGACGGGGCCGAAGCCGATCGCCGGGGCGTACTTCAAAGAGGTCGCCTTGTCCGCGATCGTCCCCAATCCACGTCAGCCACGTGACGTCTTCGACTTGGAGCGCTTGGAGGAGTTGGCGGCATCCATCCGCGAAGTCGGTCTGTTGCAGCCGATCGTGGTCCGCTCGGTGGGTGGTGGTCAGTACGAGCTGATCATGGGGGAGCGGCGTTGGCGGGCCTGCCAGCAGGTCGGCTTGGATCCGGTGCCGGCGATCGTGCGCAACACCCAGGACACCGATCTCCTGCGGGACGCGCTGATCGAAAACCTGCAGCGCGAGCAACTGAACGCTTTGGAAGAGGCGGCGGCCTATCAGCAACTGCTCGACGACTTCCAGGCGACCCACGAACAGCTCGCCCAGAAGGTCGGCCGCTCCCGTTCTCACATCACGAACACTCTCCGCCTGCTGGGCCTCCCGCCCGAAGTCCAGCGTACGGTGGCGGCCGGTGTCATCAGCGCCAGCCACGCGCGCGCCCTCCTCGGGCTCAAAAGCCCCGAAGCGCAACTGAAGCTCGCCAAGCGCATCGTCGCCGAGCTCCTCTCGGTACGAGCGGTGGAGGAGATCGTCGCCACGGGCAGCGCCACGGGCAGCCCCGCGGGGGCCGAGAAGGCACCCCGGGAGCGCCAGCCCGCCAAGCCCACCGCCCCCGGCCTCACCCATCTGGCCGACCGCCTCTCGGATCACTTCGAGACCAAGGTGAAGGTGGACCTGGGGCGGCGGAAGGGGCGGATCGTCGTGGAGTTCGCCACGATCGACGACCTTGAGCGGATCATCGGGACGATGGCTCCGGAGGCTGTGCGGGCGATGCGGGATTCTGAGGAGTGAGCATTCAAGGGTAGAACGGGCGTGTGTTTCACGTGAAACACACGCCCTTCGTCTTGTCGGCCACCCTCCGCTTCCCCGACCTCCCGTCGTCGCCACGCCTCTCCCAGACTCACACCCCCCTCCCGCCCCTCGCCGCTCCCTCCTCTTGACCGCACACCCCTTCCGTCGTCGTGACGCCTCTCGCCAGTCCGCCCCTTCCACCGTCGCCACGCACCTCCGGACCCCACGACCCCTCCCGCGGTGCCCGCGTCCGGCGGTGCCCGCGTCCGGCGGTGCCCGCGTCCGGCGCGTCCGCCATCTCCGCCTCCTTCTGGCGTCTCGCTCGTCCGGGTGCTCGGCCGTTCATCGTCTCCCTCATCTACCTCGTCGAAGGCAGCGCCGTCTTCGCCCCGCTTCTGATCGCCGTCCGCCGCCCGTTGTCTCGGCTCCGTGACTTCCCGCCGCTTGCTTCCTCGATCACAGCGCCTTCGCGTGGGCCTGTTGAGTCGACCCGAGGCTGCCCGCGCTGACTGATGAGCGGTGCGATCGGGTGGACATGACACGGCACCCCGCCTTGCATCCTCTCGTCAGCGACGAAGCGGGGGCGTAGGTAGGTGTCGTTCCTATGTGGATGGGAGCGGCTTGCTCGCCGATGTTTCACGTGAAACACATCCGGGGGCAGTCGGCGAGCCGACCGCACGGGCATGTTTCACGTGAAACCAAGGGGCGTGAGGGATGGGGGAGCGGGGCGAACAGAAGGCGCGCGTGAGGATCGGCACCCGTGCGCGCCGCCCTGGTGCGCGGGTCGTCCGACGCGTGTGCCGGCGCTGGCGCCCGTCCGGGCTGTGCGACGACCGGGCCGCCTGCCGTGCGGGGCACCCGGTGCGCACGCTGCCCGGGCACACACCTCCGGTCTGCGGGCCTCCGGGTGTCCGTGTCACCGCCCGTTGTGTGCTGTCCGAAGTGCGTGCCGGTGTTGCCGCCGCCCGGGCTGTGCGGCTTCGGGTCGCCCGGCGTATGCACCCCCGGGCGTCGGGTGCGTGTGCCGCCGTCTGCCGTGTGCCGTCCGGGGCACGTTCCGGTGCTGGCGTCCTCACGTGGCGTGCGACGTGAGGGTTGATGGCGTGCATGCTGCGCCCCATCCGTATCGCCCGCCATTCGCGTCGCCCGCCGTACGCGTCCCCCGCCATTCGCGTCGCCCGCCG
>NZ_BAAAMU010000043.1:0-17752 GCF_039529435.1 Nonomuraea maheshkhaliensis | reverse complement strand
CCCCGCCATTCGCGTCGCCCGCCGTACGCGTCCCCCGCCATTCGCGTCGCCCGCCGTACGCGTCGCCCGCCGTACGCGTCGCCTGGCGTGCGGGCCGCCTGGTGCCGCCGCCGGCCGGCGTGCACACTGCTGGGCGGGCGGGCCGCCTCACGTTTGCGCCAATCGGCGTACCCGCCGTCCGAGGCGCGGGTCGTTTGGTGGCCGTGTCGCCGTGCGTCATGGATGCCGCTGGTGTGTGCGGGTCGCTGGCCGGTTGGCGGGCGTCTGCGTGGGGCGGTCGGGGTGCCGGTTGGAGGTGCGGGCTGAAGAAGTGGATCGCATGCGGGTGCACCGGTCTTGCCGGGGTCCGTCGGCGGTGCTGCCGTAGAAGTCGTTCCTCTGCGGTGGATGTGGTGGCGGTTGGCGGTAGCTGCGTGCGTTGGTGTGGTGATCGGCTCCTGCGGTGCGCCAGTCTGCGGGGCTTCGGCTTTCCTGCCGGTCCGTGTCTTGGCGGTGTTAGGCGGAGGCGGCCTTGTGGAGGTCGTCGAGGAAGTCGTCCACTTGCTCCGGGGTGGTGTCGAAGGCGGTCATCCAGCGGACCGTGTCGGCGGTCTCGTTCCAGTAGTGGAACAGGTAGCGCTGGCGGAGCGTTTCGGCGACGGTGATCGGGAGGGTGGCGAAGACGGCGTTGCCCTCAACGGGGTAGGCGAGGGAGACGCCGGGAACGTCGGTCAGTCCATCCGCCAGGCGGGCGGCCATGCTGTTGGCGTGGGCCGCGTTCTGGCGCCAGAGGTCGTCCGTGAGGAGTGCCGAGAGTTGCGCCGAGATGAAGCGCATCTTCGAGGCGAGCTGGAGTGACTGGCGGCGAAGGAACGGGACGCCGCCCGCCATGGACGGGTCGAGGACCACGACGGCCTCCGCGGCCAGGGCGCCGTTCTTGGTGCCGCCGAAGCTGAACACGTCGACTCCGGCGTCCGTCGTGATGGCCTTCAGATCGCAGTCGAGGTACGCGGCCGCGTTGGCGAGTCTGGCGCCGTCCACGTGAAGCCGGAGCCCGTTCCCGTGTGCTGTCTCGGCGAGGGCGGCGATCTCGGTGGGGGAGTAGCAGGTGCCGAGTTCCGTGACCTGAGAGATGGAGACGACGGCCGGCTGAGACTCGTGCGGGTTGCCGATCCCGCCGAGGCGTGACTCGATGTCGGCCGGGCGCAGCTTGCCGTCCTCCGTCGGGATCGTCATGAGCTTCACCCCGAGCAGCCGTTCCGACGCCCCCGCTTCGTGGGTGGCGATGTGGGCGCTGTCGGCGCAGAGGATGGCGTCGTAGCGGCCGAGCATGAGAGAGAGGCCGACCATGTTGGCGCCCGCTCCGTTGAGTACGGCGAACCCCTGCGCCTGCGGGCCGAACGTCTCCTTCGCCTTGGTCTCGAACGTCGACGTCCAGCTGTCGTCGCCGTACGCGGGCGCGTCTCCTTGGTTCGCGGCGGCGATGGCTTCGAGGATGGTGGGGTGGACGCCGGCGTGGTTGTCGCTGGCGAAGCTCTTGGGGTACATCGAATCGATCAGCACATGGGTAAGGCTACTTATGGGACGAAGGCCGCCTGCCCCGGACCCGCACCCCAACGAGGTGGTCGTCTCGGGTCGGGCGTCTCGGTTCCGTTGTCCTGGCCTGAGGTTGGTGCCGCTCGGACGCCGCCTGATCGGGTGACCACATTCCGCACCGCTGAGGCGGCGGTGCGGGAAGTGGGTGGCACGGTCACACAGTCGGCCAGGCCACGCTCTCTCCCCCCGATGTGAGTACGCCGTGCGGAGGGGTCGGCGCGGGGGAGTGAGGTCAGGTGCGGGAGGCGGCGTTTTGGAGAAGGGTGCGGCAGAGGTCGCCCAGATCCTGGCCGGCCGCCTCCGCCGACATCGGCAGCAGCGAGGTCTCCGTCATCCCCGGCGCCACGTTGACCTCCAGGAAGTGCGGCACCCCGTCGGCGTCCACGATCAGGTCGGTACGGGAGATGTCCCGAAGGCCCAGGGCGGTGTGCGCGGTGACCGCAGTCTCGGCGCAGGCGGTGGCCGCCTGGGCCGAGAGGCGGGCCGGGGCGAAGAACTCGGTGTGGCCGGCGGTGTAGCGGGCCGCGTAGTCGTAGACGCCCTCGTCCGGGACGATCTCCACGGCGGGCAGGGCCACGGGGCCGTTGCCGAAGTCGACGACGGAGACCGCCACCTCCACGCCCTCCACGTACCGCTCGATCAACGCCGTGTCACCGTACGCGAAGCAGCCGACCATCGCCGCGGGCAGTTCCTCCGCGGTACGGACGATGGAGGCGCCCAGCGCGGATCCGCCACGGGCGGGCTTGACGAACAGGGGCAGCCCGAGCCGCTCCACGATGCGCCCGAGCACCACCGTGGCGCCGAGGTCGTGGAAGGTCTCCTTCGGCAGCGTGACGGACTCGGGCGTGCGTACGCCGAAGGAGCGGACGACGGCCTTGGCGGTGGGCTTGTCGAAGGCCACCCGGCAGGCGTCGGGATCGGCGCCGACGTAGGGGACGTTGAGCAGCTCCAGCACGGATCGGATGGCGCCGTCCTCGCCGGCGCCGCCGTGCAGGGTCACGAACACCGCGTCCGGCGGGTCGGCCAGGATCGAGGGGACGAGTGAGGCGTCGGTGTCGCGGGCCTCGACGTCGACGCCCGCCGCGCGCAGCACCTCGCTGACCCGGCGACCCGAGCGCAGAGACACCTCCCGCTCATAGGAGAGGCCTCCGGCCAGCACGAGCACGTGGCCCAGATCGCTCATCACATCTCCTCTGCTGATGCCGCTGATGGCACGCTGTCCAACCGTACCGGCGTGGGCGGCGAAGGGTGTACGCGGCGGTGTCTTCTCCCCTCCCAGCGAAATACCCTCTCAGGGAACGAGAAAGGGGGCCGGCGTCGCCCGCCGGCCCCCTACGTGCTCGCGGCGGTCAGGCCAGGTCGGGCCCGGGCGTGTCGACGCCTTGGTGGTCACGCGCGGACGACGTGCCGAACGTGTCCCTCAGCTGCATCTCCTGATCGATCACCCCGGCCAGTCGCCGCACCCCCTCACGGATCCGGTCAGGCTCTGGGTAGCAGTAGGACAGCCGCATGTGCCGCGCCCCGCTGCCGTCGGAGAAGAACCCGGTCCCGGGGACGAACGCCACCCGCTCGGCCACGGCCCGGGGCAGGATCGCCTTCGAGTCGAGCCCTTCCGGCAGCGTGGCCCAGACGAAGAAGCCGCCCCCGGGCCGGGTCCAGGTGACCTCGGGCGGCATCAGCGCTTCGAGCGCGTCGAGCAACGCGTCGCGGCGGTCGCGGTAGAGCTCCCTGAACGTCTTGATCTGCTCTTGCCACGGCTGCGTGGCCAGGTATTCGCCCACCGCGAGCTGCGTGAACGAGGAGTGCGACAGCACGGCCGACTCCATGGCGAGCACGAGCTTCTCGCGGATGGCGTGGGGGGCCAGGGCCCAGCCGACGCGGAAGCCGGGGGCCAGCGTCTTGGAGAACGAACCGAGATAGACCACTCCGTCGGGATTGTCGGCCCGCAGGGCCGGCAGGGGATCGCCGTCGAAGCCGAGCAGCCCGTAGGGATTGTCCTCGATGATGAGGATCCCGGCCCGCTGGCAGATGTCGAGCACCTGCTGCCGGCGGGCGATGTTGAGCGTGACGCCGCCGGGGTTGTGGAAGGTCGGGATCGTGTAGAGGAACTTGACCGGTGCCCCGGCCGTCTCCAGCGCGTAGATGGTCTGCGCCAGCGATTCGGGCACGATGCCCTGATCGTCCATGGCGATATGGACCACTTTCGCCTGGTAGGCGGCAAAAGTCCCCAGAGCTCCCACGTACGAGGGACCCTCGGCCAGGATCACGTCACCCGGGTCGATGAAGATCCGGGTGATCAGGTCGAGGGCCTGTTGCGAACCGACGGTGACGACCACGTCGTTCGCCCCGGCGTTGATCCCCTCCAGCCGCATGACCTCGCAGATCTGCTCACGCAGATGCGGGTCGCCCTGGCCGGAGCCGTACTGCAGCGCGACGGGGCCGCGCCGGGTGACGAGCTCGGAGACGAGCTCGCCGACCATGTCGAGGGGGAGCGCCGTGACGTACGGCATGCCGCCGGCGAGCGAGACCACCTCGGGCCTGGACGCGACGGCGAAGAGAGCTCGGATCTCGGAGGCGACCATCCCGGTAGCTCGCGCGGCATACCGATCGACGTAGGCGTCGATGCGCGACCCTTGGGTCGCGGGTGTCTGACCGTGATCCCGCTCTTCCGTCACGGCCCACCTCCTAGGTTCATATCGGACGGAAATACCAGATTACGCCAGACGGACATGTCGCCCGTCGCCGGGCTCGCCGGTGGCGGTGTCCGCTGGCGGCATCTTCACTGAGCTACGATGCCACCTGTAGACGCGGTTTTCGCGCGCTTTTCCGGGTCAAGGATAGGGGCCGTAGTTGTCGCGCCGGCTGGTCAACATAACCCTGGACAATGTGGAAGATCTACCGCGGCGCTGCCGAAGGTGCGTCTTCTGGGAGCTCGATCCCATGAGCGGGGAGCGGGCGGTCGATTCAGGCGATCCTGCGCTGGAGAAGGAGGCCTGGATCTCCGGCACCCTGCTCGAATGGGGCAGTTGCGGGAAGATCGCCTACGTTGACGGGGTGCCGGCCGGGTTCGTGCTCTACAGCCCGCCGCTCTACACGCCACGTTCGGTGGCCTTTCCCACCTCGCCGGTAAGCGCCGACGCCGTGCTGCTGATGACGGCGCACATCATTCCCGAGTTCTCCGGCGGCGGGCTGGGCCGGATGCTGATTCAGGGGGTGGCCAAAGACCTGACCCGGCGCGGGGTGAAAGCCATTGAAGCTTTCGGGGATCTCAAGTGGGAAGAACCTAGTTGCGTAGTTCCGGCCGAATATCTGCTTTCTGTGGGGTTTAAGACGGTTCGTCCGCATTTGCGATTTCCGCGGCTCCGGCTGGAACTGAAGAGCGCCGTTTCGTGGCGCGAGGACGTCGAGGTGGCGCTGGAGCGCCTGCTCGGCTCCATGAGCCCGGAACGGGCGCTCCGTCCCGTCTGAGAGCACCTCAGAGCCGCACAGACGAACGCGGGCGCCAGGCAGGCAGCCCCGGATACGCGAAAGCCCCTCGTGAGCCAGAACGAGGGGCTTTCGGCGGGCCGAGCGCGCCCCGAGACCGGGCGAGCCCCCGCAGGGGGCGTGCTAGATGATGCCCTCGAGCTCGCGAAGCAGCATGGCCTTCGGCTTGGCGCCGATGATCTGCTTCACGACCTCGCCATTCTTGTAGACGTTCATCGTGGGGATCTGGAGCACACCGTACTCGCGCGGAACCTCAGGATTTTCGTCGATGTTCAGCTTGACGATCTCCAGCTTGTCGCCGTGCTCCTTCTCGATCTCCTGAAGGATGGGCGCGACCTGACGGCACGGGCCGCACCACTCGGCCCAGAAGTCGACCAGCACGGGCTTGTCGCTCTTGAGGACCTCGGACTGGAATGTGGCGTCGGTGACAGCCTTCACGGTTGCGCTCCTTACTTCTCGTGGTTAGCGAGCCAGCGCTCGGAGTCGAGCGAGGCCGCACAGCCGGTGCCGGCCGCGGTGATGGCCTGACGGTAGGTGTGGTCCACCACGTCACCCGCGGCGAAGACGCCGTCGATGTTGGTCGCGGTGGTCGGCGAGGCGACCTTGATGTAGCCGTCCTCGTCGAGGTCGATCTGGCCCTTGACCAGCTCGGTGCGGGGATCGTGGCCGATCGCCAGGAACAGCGCGTCGGCGGCCAGCTCGCACTCCTCGCCGGTCTTGACGTCGCGCAGCTTCACCGCCTCCACCTTGCTGTCGCCGAGCACGTCGACGACCTCGGAGTCCCAGACGAAGCGGATCTTGTCATTGGCCATGGCCCGGTCCTGCATGATCTTGCTGGCCCGCAGCGTGTCGCGGCGGTGCACCACCGTCACCATGCGCCCGAACCTGGTCAGGAACGTGGCCTCCTCCATCGCGGTGTCGCCGCCGCCCACGACCACGATGTCCTTGTTGCGGAAGAAGAACCCGTCACAGGTCGCGCACCAGGACACGCCGTGGCCGGACAGCCGCTTCTCGTTCTTCAGGCCCAGCTCGCGATAGCCGGAGCCCATGGCCAGGATGACGGACTTGGCGTAGTAGGTCTCGGTGTGGGTCTTGACGACCTTGGGGTTGGCCTCCAGGTCGACCTCGACGACGTCGTCCGCGACCAGCTCGGCGCCGAACCGCTCGGCCTGCTTGCGTAGGTTGTCCATCAGGTCGGGGCCCATGATGCCGTCGGGGAACCCGGGGAAGTTCTCCACGTCGGTGGTGTTCATCAGCGCACCACCGGCGGTGACGGACCCCTCGAAGACCAACGGCTTGAGTTCGGCGCGCGCGGAGTAGACGGCCGCGGTATAGCCTGCTGGGCCGGATCCGATAATGATCACGTTACGAACGTCGCTCAACGCTCCCACGCCTTCCTCGTCTGCTGTTGCCACCGGCGTCAACAGATCCTAGGCCGCCGAGATTCCCGCCCCTACCGGGCAACGCCATGACACGGCCGAGACAAAACGAAAGAGCCCGCCGAAGCGGGCTCTGACGTGGAGCTTTGCTTACCAGCGGCCCAGGGAGGGCTTGCGCAGGTTCTTGCAGCTGAACGGATCGACGACGTCGATGCGGACCTTCTTGGCGGCCCGCTGCTTCCACGAGGCCACGATGAGCGCCTCCTGGCCGTTGTACTGGCCCTGGTCCACCGCGAACACGTCGAGCTTGGCCCGCCGCGACACGGTGGTGACGCACTTGGCGACCTCGTCGGCACTGGAGGAGCTGCCGATGATGGGCGCGGGACCCAGGAAGCTCTGCAGGCTCATCCGCAGCTCGGGGTCGCTGTAGTTGTGGTTGCTGTCGGTCAGCGCGTAGGACTTGGCCCGCTGCGAGTCTCTCGGTGGCTGCTCGGAAGTCGCCGGCTGCGACTGCCGCGGCGGGGTCTGGACCGGCAGGGCGACCGGTGCCGCGCCGCCTTCGCCCCCTCCTCCCGCGGCCAGCAGGTTGGTGGAGGCCACGGCCGTGCCGACCACGACGGCCGCCGCCGCTGCCGCGACCGCCGGCATCGCCCATCGGCGCCGCCGGATCGTCCGGCTCCTGGCCGGGACGATGCTGCCGTCGTCGGAGACCACGCCGAGCCGGACCGGCTGGAGGACGTCATCCGGGTCTGGACCCGCGGTCCGCGGCGCCTCGGCGGCCTGCCGCTCCCAGGGGGAGTCCCGCATGAGCTCGTCCCAGTCCGGTGCTTCCGCCAGGCCGACACCTCCGCCGCGCCTGGAGCCCGCCTCGGCGGCCAGGGCCTTGTCGATGCGGAGTGCGACACCCATCGGCATTGCCGGAGTGGGGGTCGCCGCCAGCACCTCGCGAACCGCCGCCAGGTCGGCCAGTAGCTCCCCACAGGGGTCGCAGACCGCGAGATGCTCGCGGACCTGGCGCGCCGTGCCGACGTCCAAGAGGTCCTCGGCCAGTTCGGCGAGGATCTCAAGATCGTAGTGCGTATCACCCGTCACGAAGTTCTGCTCCCTTCGCGGATGAGACGCGATTGAGTTCCGATCGGTTCCGCAGATGCGAAAGAATTGGGGCAAGTTTCGCGCGTCCTCGGGCACACCTGCTCTTCACCGTCCCGCTCGGCACCTGGAGCACCTGAGCTGCGTCTTCGACCGAATAGCCCATCATGTCGACCAGCACCAACGCCGCGCGCTGGTCGGCCGGCAGCAGTTTGAGCGCGGCCGAAACCTCCATGGAGACCTCGCGCTCGACGGTCTGGTCGGGCAGCGGGGTCTCGCGCTCGGCGGCCTCGATGAGCTCGTCGTCGGCGACCGGTCTGACGGACTTGCGGCGCATCCTGTCGAGGCAGGCGTTGACCACGATCCGGTGCAGCCAGGTGGTGACGGCTGCCTCGCCGCGAAACGTGGCGGCTTTTCGATATGCGGAGACGAAGGCGTCCTGCACGGCGTCGGCGGCCTCGTCGGGATCACCGAGCGTACGCAGGGCAACCGCCCACATGCGGTCGCGGTGCCTCTTGACGATTTCGCTGAAGGCGTGTGGATCCCCGTTGATGTGCGCGGTCAGCAGCTCGGCGTCTGTGACCGCCGGCCGCTCCGCTGCTGAGGGTGTCTCGGGTGGGGAGTTCACAAGAGAGTTTCCTGATTATGCCGATCCGGGAGAGTGCACCACTACCTCATAGATGGTGCCATGAAAAGTGCCTGCATCCGTCGGAACACGCGTAAACCAGATCAAAACGTACTGACCGCTTGCCGCCTCATCAGGGGTAAGGGTGGTTTTACCTGCGGCGTTCTTCTTGGTGGCCACGGTCTTCAACGAGTCGAGATCGGCTGAGTCGCCCACCTTGAGCTCGACGTTCGCGCCCGGCGCATCCGACAGCGTAGCGACCACGTCGCTGATCTGCACGGACTTGCCCATGTCGAGCAGCAGGCCTACGCCGTCCTTGAGGCGGCCCAGGTCGGCGCTGGTGTAGGTCTCGGTCTTCCACAGGGTGCTGGGCTTGCCGTCGATGGCCAGCTTCGCGAGGTCGGGCTTCTCGTCGCCGTCGCCCAGCGGGTCGAAGCCGCGCGCATTGTCCGGCTTGACGGTCTCGGCCGCGGCGGAGGCGGACGCTGAGGTCGTGGGCTCGGCGCTGGCCGTCCCCGGCGGGGTCGGGCTGCCCAGGCTGCGGCCGATCGTCCAGGCGCCGACGCCGACCGCGGCGATGACCAGCAGCACCACGAGCGTCATCAGCACCCGGTTGAGCGTGCTGCCGCCGCCGTTGGACGGCCGGCGCGGCGGCGCGGGAGGCAGGGGAGGGGGAGCGGGGGCCTTGTGCCGGTGGGCGATGTCGAGGCCCTCGGTGTGGGAGGCCGAGGCCACCGCGGGCGTCGAGGGGTAGCTGATGGGGATCGGCATCGGCCTGGCCACGTCGGCCAGCGCCTCGGCCACCTCGGACGGGGTGGTCAGCGGGCTCTGGCCCCTGCGCGACTCGGGCAGGCAGGCCCGCACGGTGACGGCGTCGAGGTAGCCGGGCACGCCGGCGGTGACCTGGCGGGGCGTGCAGAAGTGGCCGTCGCTCATGGGGGCCGCGGGCAGGCCGCCCTCTTCCTCGTCGCCCGGCCAGTGGCCGGTCAGCCCGGCGTACAGCAGCCGGCCCAGCCCCTCGGCGTCGTCGAGCGCGGGCTGGTCGGTGGTCAGGCCGTACATCGCCGCGTCGACGGCCACGCCGAGCACCTTGACAGTGTTGCCGGTCGTCCATATCAGGTGGGAAGGCTGCAGGCACAGGTGGTAGAGCTGCGCCTCGTGGGCGTGCGCGAGCGCCTCGGCGGCCTCGGCGACCAGCCCGGCCGCCCGGTCGGGCTCCAGCGGCCCTGAGGCCAGCAGGTCGGTCAGGGACTCGCCGTTGACCCACTCGCTGACGACGTAGGAGGCCTTCTCGTCCTCGGCGGCGTCGAACACCTGGGTCAGGCGGGGGTCGGTCAGCCGGCTCGCCGCACGCGCGGCGGTGACGACCTCGTGGACACGGGGGAAGGAGGAGTCGAAAGTGTGCACGGCCACGGGCCGGGCGAGGATCTCGTCGATGGCCTTCCACAACGTGGCGCCTTCGGACTCGCTCACGCGATCCTCGAGCCTGAACCGCTCGGCTAGACGAGTGCCGGGTTCGACGGCCGACGTGCTGCTCACTGGCTCACTCCGCTGCGCCGATCGGGCGTGCTCATTATTGGACGGGCCTGCGTGGGGGTGTCCCACGAAGGCACGTTATGTCGGATGGATCCGCCCACGCCCCTCCTGCTTCCATTCGCGCGTGTCGGGCTCCATGGTAGTGCCGAGAAGATTCCGCCCGCGTTCTTTACCGACCTACCCGCCTCGCGACCATCCCAACGATCGAGTTGACCTCAGGGATGCGCATTCTGTGGGCAACGCCGAGATAGAGCAGCATTCCGAGGCCGCCGCCGATCGCGAGCACGATGACCGAGTTGAGGAAGTCGAGCCCGCCGAAGACCGTGGTGAACAGCCAGACCGAGGCCAGCGCCAGCACGGCCGTGGGGATGGCGGCCAGATACATCCTGGTCATCGCCATGCCGACGGCCCAGCCGCCCAGCCCCTGGACCCGGCGGGAGGCCAGGATCCAGGCCAGGCCCGCGCCCAGCCCGTACGCGATCGCGTACGCCAGAGCCAGCCCCATCACCGCGTAACGAGCCGGCAGCAGCACGAAGAACAGCACCATGAGCAGCGCGTTGACCGCGGTCGTGCCCGCCCCGATGAAGACCGGCGTACGGGTGTCGCCGAAGCTGTAGAAAACGCGCAGCAACAGCTGGAACACCGCGAACGGCACCAGCGCCAGCCCGTAGACCTGCAGCACGTTGCCGATGTAGACGGCGTCGGCGACGCTGTTGGCGCCGTGGCCGTAGATGGGCACGGTGATCGCCGGCCCGAGCACCATGAGCAGCAGCGACACCGGCACCATCAGCGAGCAGACGAGCCGCACGCTGGAGCCGAACTCGCTGCGCACGTCGGCGAAACGCCCGTCGGCCACCGCCCGGCTCATCCGCGGCAGCATGGCCGTGATCACCGAGACGCCGATGACGCCGTAGGGAAGCTGGAAAAGCTGGAACGCCAACGTGTACGGGCTGATCCCGTGACCGTCGACCACGTTGCCCGCCGAGCTGGCCAGGTTGGTCGTCAGCATGAAGCCGAGCTGCGTGACCACCACGTAGCCGATCGTCCACACCCCCGCCCTGCCCATCTCGCCGAGCCGGGCGTTGCGCAGGTCGAAGCGGGGCACGAAGGCGAACCCGACCCGCCGCAGCGCCACGATGAGCACCGCGGCCTGCCCGACGATGCCCGCCGTGGTGCCGAGGCCCAGGAGCGCGAGGTCGGTGTTGGTGACCTTGTCGATGTCGCCGCCGGTGCCGACCACCGCGTAGAGCACGAACATCACGATGACGACGAGGTTGTTGACCACCGGGGCCCACATGGGGGCGCCGTAGCGGTCACGGGTGTTGAGAATGGCCCCGGCCACCGCGCCGACGCCGAAGAAGGCGAGCTGCGGCAGGATGAAGCGGGCCAGCGTGACCGCGACCTCGAAGCGCCTGCTGCCCGGGTCCCAGTCGGTGTAGAGGTCGATCAGCAGCGGCGCGGCCAGCACGGCCGCCACCGCGACCACGACCAGCGCGACCGTGGAGATCGTCAGCAGCCGCTGCTCGTAGGCCCGGCCGCCGTCCTCGTCGCTCTGCTGGGCACGGACGATCATCGGCACCACGACGCTGCTCAGCACACCCAGCAGCAGCAGGTCGAGGATGCTGTACGGGATCGCGTACGCCGCGTTGTAGGCGTCGCCCAGAGCCGCCGTGCCGATGGCGTAGGCGAGCACCATCGTCCGCACGAACCCCGTGACCCTGGACACCATGGTGCCCGCCGCCATGATGGCGCTGGCCCGAAGCATGCGGCTCATACGGATTCACTCTCCCGGGTCTTGGCCCGCGCGAGTCTACGCTGAGACCGGCGCCGCAGCAGCCGCGTCACCACGGCCGCGAGCATCACGGTCAGCGCCGCACCCACGATCACCAGGGCGATCCCGGTGTAGCCGGTGGTGCGGATGGTCAGGCGTTGCGGTTTGCCGTAGACCTGGCCGTCGGCGGTCCGCAGCTCCACGGTCACCGTGGCGTCGCCGCTGGTGTCGGGGGCGGCGCTCATCGGGACCTGGACGGTGCCGATCTGGCCGCCACCTATCGGCAGCTCCTTGCGCCAGTTGACCAGCAGCAGCTCGGGGTTGTTGGACCTGACCTCGATGTAGAGCTCGACGGGGGTGGACAGCGAGTTCTTCACGCTGATGGGCACGACGCCGTTGCTGCCGGCCAGCGTACGCGGCCGGTCGGGGCCGGAGCCGGTGATCTGGATCTTGTTCGTCTGGGCGTCGACCGCCGCGCTGACCAGCTTGGTGGCCGCGCGGCCCGCTCGGGTGCTGTTGCGCCAGGCCGACGAGGTGAGCCGCAGCACCGCCGCGTCGAAGCGGGACTGCGTCTTCTCGGCCGTGATCAGCGAGGTGAGCTGGGCCTTCGACCAGGCGTCCGCGACCGGAGCCAGGTATTTCCTGCTCAGCTCCTCCTTACGGTCCTGGTCGGTGTAGGTCAGGCCGGCCCGCGGCACGGACGCCTTGCCCGGCTTGAGCGACTCCAGCGGGGCCAGCTGCAGCCACGGCAGCCGGCCGGCCGTCTTGATCAGCGCGGTGACGAGCGTGGGGTTGGGTGACCAGCGCCGCGAGGGGGCGACGACCAGCGACCGCGGCAGGAGCTGACCGGCCTCGCTGGAGATCACCGCGGTCTCGGCGATGAAGCGCTGCGTGCTGAGCACCACCGACGTGCCGGCGGCCGGCTCGAACAGCTTGCTCAGCTCGGCGTCGGCGACCAGCGCCGTGACGGGGCCGCTGACCGAGTCGAGCGTCGCGGCGGCGTCGGGCGTGGTGGTGACGGGCTGCTGCGGCGGCAGGTTGGTGGAGTTGAGCAGCACCCTGTTGACGCCGCTGACCGCGAGCAGGTCGAGCGCGTCGGCGTCGAGCACGCCCGCCGCCGGCCAGTTGACGTTGGTCTTCGCGTTGCGGCTGAGCAGTGCCCTGGCGCTCTGCCCGCCCAGCTCGATGGCGCGCTTGGTCTGCGTGTCGAAGCCCTGGTGGGCCAGCGCGGCCACGTCAGGGTCGGCGTACGGGAGCGCGGCCACGGGCGAGGAGGCGAGCGCGGTGCGCATGCCCGTCAGCCACTGCCCGGCCGCGGTGCTGGCCGGCTTGGCCTGATCGCCGTCCTTGGTCTTGACCTTGTAGCCCTTGGTCATCGCGTTGAGGTCGTCGAGCAGCGCCGGGTCGAACACCCAGGTGACGCTGGCCGGCGCGGACTGCGCGATCTGCAGCAGGTCGGCCAGGCGGCCCTTGCCCGCGAGCGACTGGCTGAGCTTGTCGTCCACGAACAGGTTGTCGTCGGCGGCGCGGTGGGGCTGGTCGATGACGGGCAGTGCGACGGCGAGCTTGTTGCGCGGGGGACGCTGCGGCGTGACCGGCGCGTACGTGAGCATGGTGCGCTCGGCCGTGACCGGCACGCGGAACTGGGCGACGTCGACGGCGATCCGGTAGACGCCGAACTCCCGCAGGCCGAGCTGCACGGGCGTGGCGGTGATCTCCCAGCGCTGCGAGGCGCCCGCGGCGAGCGGCGGGATGTCCATGAACGAGTTGCGCGTGGACACGTTGAAGGGGAGCGTCTGGTTGTTCTGGTCGCTCAGGTAGGCGGCCATGGCGGCGCGGTCGGTGACCTTCTGGGCGTCGTAACGCAGGCGTACCTGGAGGCCGGACATGGGGGCACCGGTGCCGTTGCGGACCGTACCGGTGATCTTGATCACATCGGTGACGTTCTTCGGCACGTCCGGCGTGATCGAGGTGATCGACACGGTGAGACTCTGGCGCGCCGCGGCCGAGGCGGGGGAGGCACTCGTCTTCGTGGCAGCCGCGCCCGGCGCCGCCGCCACCAGGGGGGCGAGCAGCGCGGCTGACAACGCGGCGAGCAGCGTGGCCTTACGGATCACGCGAATGCCCGGCCTGGACTACGACGACGCACGCCCGCAATGGTACGGGCTCAGTGCCGTCGTGCGACCGCCACACGTGATCCTCGCGGGCGCGGACCGCGTAGGTCGACCATCTTGCCTGGCAGGACGGTCAGCAGGTCGAGCGCACGAAGAGAGAGCGCCGTGTGCCGCTCGCCGGTGGCGGTGAAGACGAGTTCGTCGTCGAGGACGAGCCGGTCGTCGACGAACATGGGCAGCGACTCCGGCAGCAGCAGCGGGCACACGAGCCCGTCGGCGTAGTCGGTGGCGGCGTTGACCACGCGAGCGGGCGCGGGACGTACGTGGCGGGCGCCGAGCAGGGCGCCGACGGCTCCCGGCCGCGGCGGCGAGGAGACGGGCGAGGTGACCCCGATGACGACCTCGCTGCCGACCCTGGTCGTGACGTCGAGCACCGTGACCGTCAGGCACCGCTCGGGCGCCGCGGAGACCGCCTCCGGCAGCTCTTCCGCGCATGTCATGGGACGCGGAAGGCGTACGATCTCATGATGGACCTGGTGTGCGAGGAGCCAGCGGTGGATCGCGAGGGCGTCCTTCATATAGTCCTCCTTGCCGCATTCCATGGCCCCCGACGGTCCTTGGACCGACGGTAACCCGGACCTGGTGTGGCTCGGGGGATATGTTTCGGGAAGCCACCTCACACGACGAAGGCCGACTCAGTTTGTCCGACACAACTCTGACCGAAAGCCAGCAGCAGGCCATGAACGACCTGTTCCGCAAGATCGCCCCGGTGGCCGACGAGCTCGGCCGCCTGTTCGCCGCGCACGGCCATGAGCTGGCCCTCGTCGGTGGTCCCGTGCGTGACCTCCTGCTCGGCCGCGTCGGCAACGACCTCGACCTGACCACCGACGCCCACCCCGAGCGGGTGCTGGAGATCGTCAGAGACTGGGCCGACTCCGTGTGGACGATCGGCATCGACTTCGGCACGGTCGGCCTGCGCAAGGGCAGCTGGCTGATCGAGATCACGACGTACCGCAGCGAGTCCTACGACCCGAAGTCGCGCAAGCCGGACGTCATGTACGGCGAGACGCT
This sequence comes from Nonomuraea maheshkhaliensis, assembly GCF_039529435.1. Taxonomy (NCBI): domain Bacteria; kingdom Bacillati; phylum Actinomycetota; class Actinomycetes; order Streptosporangiales; family Streptosporangiaceae; genus Nonomuraea; species Nonomuraea maheshkhaliensis. The sequence continues at coordinate 3,106 of NZ_BAAAMU010000043.1, read as the reverse complement.
CGAAGCCGACCTGGAGCGGCGCGACTTCGCCGCCAACGCGATGGCGGTACGCCTGCCAGGCCACGAGTTCGTCGACCCCTACGGCGGCCTCGACGACCTGCGCGCCAAGCTGATGCGCACCCCTGGCCCGCCCGAGCGGTCCTTCGCCGACGACCCGCTGCGCATGCTGCGGGCCGCCAGGTTCGCCTCGCAGCTCGGCTTCACCGTGGACGACGCGGCGATCGCGGCGATGACCGCGATGGCCGAGCGGATCGAGATCGTCTCGGCCGAACGCATCCGCGACGAGCTCGACAAGCTGATCTGCGGCGCGGGCCCGCGCGAGGGCCTGCGGCTGCTGGTGGAGACGGGGCTGGCCGCCCACGTGCTGCCCGAGCTGCCCAAGCTGCGCCTGGAGATCGACGAGCACCACCGGCACAAGGACGTCTACGAGCACACGCTGACCGTGCTCGACCAGGCCATCGCCCAGGAGGAGGACGGCAAGCCCGACCGCATCCTGCGCTGGGCGGCCCTCATGCACGACATCGGCAAGCCCAAGACCCGCCGCCACGAGGCCGGCGGGCGGGTGTCGTTCCACCACCACGAGGTGGTCGGCGCGCAGATGACCAGGAAGCGCATGACGGAGCTGAAGTTCCCGAAGGACGTGGTGTCCGACGTCTCCCAGCTCGTCGAGCTGCACCTGCGTTTCCACGGCTACGGCACCGGCGAGTGGACCGACAGCGCCGTGCGCCGCTACGTGCGCGACGCCGGCCCTCTGCTCAGCCGGCTGCACAAGCTGACCAGGGCCGACTGCACCACCCGCAACAAGCGCAAGGCCGCGGCGCTGTCGCGGACCTACGACCAGCTCGAAGAGCGCATCGCCAGGCTGGCCGAGGAGGAGGAGCTGGCCAAGATCCGGCCCGAGCTGGACGGCAACGAGATCCAGGGCGTGCTCGGCATCGGGCCTGGGCCGGTGGTGGGGCGGGCCTACAAGTTCCTGCTGGAGCTCAGGCTCGACAAGGGCCTGATCGGCAAGGAGGCCGCGACCGAGGCGCTGCGGGAGTGGGCCAGGTCAAACGACCTTGGCGCGTGAGGACGCGGTGATCATCCGGTAGGCGAGCCCGGCCACGGGATAGCCCAGCGAGATGATCATCACGGCCAGGTACGACTTGCCGTCCGGCGGCAGGATGGCCGCCGACAGGGCCGCGGCGAGCACGTACATGCCGTTGAAGAGCATGTCGTAGATGGAGAAGGCGCGGCCGCGGTAGAGGTCCTCGACGTCGCGCTGCACGGTCGTGTCGGCGCAGATCTTGACGCTCTGCCCGGCCACGCCCAGCACGAACCCGGCCAGCGGCAGCCCCCACTCCTGGAACGGCAGCACCAGCGCCGCCGTCAGCACCCCGGCCACGCTCAGCGCGATCGTCACCCACCGTTCGATGCCGAACCGCTCGGTCGCGTACGGGGTGATGATCACGGCCAGGAAGTAGCCGAAGCCGGAGACGGCCACCACGAGGCTGATGCCGCGCAACGCGGCCTCGGAGTCGCCGTCGGTGAAGTAGTAGCGGTAGAGGATGATGCCGAGCGCGGTGCACATGCCGTACAGGAAGCGGTGGGCCGCCATCGCGCCCATGGTGGCGGCCGCGGTGCGCCGGTGGAGCAGGTGCCTGGCGCCGTCGGCCAGGCCGGTGACCACGTTGCGCATGGCCTGGCGGGCCTGCGGCCGCTCCGGGTCGGGCTCGGGGCCGAGCAGCTGCCGGTCCATCAGCCGGGCGACCAGCGCGCTCATCCCGAACACCACGCCGGAGATGACGAGGAGCAGCGCGACGCCGGAGTCGTCGCCGCCGAAGAGCTCGCGCAGCAGGAAGCCGACGCCCGCGCCCACGAAGGTGACCACGGTGCCGGACGTCGGCGTGACCGCGTTGGCGGCCATCAGCCGGTCGGAGGGCACCACGTGCGGCAGCGAGGCGCCGAGTGCGGCCAGGAAGAATCGGTTGACGCCCAGCACGGCCAGCGCCGCCCCGTAGAAGGCCGCGTCGGGCGCGTCGGCCGCCACCAGCCCGGCGGCCACCAGCAGCAGCGTGCCGCGCACGAACGGGGCCACCATCAGGATCTGCCGCCGCGACCAGCGGTCGATGAAGACGCCGACGAAGGGCCCGAGCACGCTGTAGGGCAGCAGCAGCACGGCCAGGCCCGTGGCGACCTCGAGCGCGGTCGTCTGGTTCTCGGGGCTGAAGAAGGCGAAACCGGTCACCGCGAACTGGAAGATCCCGTCGGAGAACTGGGAGATCAGCCGGGTGCCGAAAAGCCTTCTGAAGTCCCTGCCCCGCAGGACCACACGCAGATCGGCGACGAAAGACACGCCGACAGCCTAGCCCCGCCCCCGTCGTCTAGGATGCGGCAGAGGTTGGTGCAGCAGGTGGGCAGCGGGTTCCTAAGCGTGTAGCTGATCTCGTACGCTTCATAGCGTGACGACAGAGGAACACGTTGTGCTGGTCGACCGCGACGGCCATGCGCTCGGCACCGCGCCCAAGACGTCGGTGCACGGCCGTGAGACCCCCCTTCACCTGGCGTTCTCCAGCTACGTCTTCGACGGGGAAGGCCGCGTGCTGCTCACCAAGCGGGCGGATCACAAGCTCACCTGGCCGGGGGTGTGGACCAACAGCTGCTGTGGCCATCCGCTGCCGGGCGAGGCCCTCGACCACGCGGTCGTGCGCCGGCTCTCCTACGAGCTGGGACTGGTGGCCGAGCGCGCCGACCTGCTGCTGCCCGGCTTCTCCTACCGGGCGGTGATGGCCAACGGCATCGTCGAGCACGAGCTGTGCCCGGTCTACCGCGTGCTCGTCGACGCGCCTGTCGCGCCCAACCCGGACGAGGTGGGCGAGACGTGGTGGATGCCGTGGAAGGAGTTCGCCGACGCGGCGCGCAACGGGCTGCTGGCGATCTCGCCGTGGTGCAGGGAGCAGGTGCCGCTGCTGATCGAGCTCGGCTCCGACCCGCTGACCTGGTCGCCTGCCTCCCTCGACGAGCTGCCGCCGGCGGCCCGCCCGTAACGGCGCGCGAAAGGGCCGCGAAACGGCCGAGGCCGCACCCCCCCCCCCCGGGGGGGGGGGGGGTCGGGAAGGGGGGAGGA
>NZ_BAAAMU010000042.1:43433-80718 GCF_039529435.1 Nonomuraea maheshkhaliensis | reverse complement strand
TGCAGCACCCGCTCCTCGGCCCGCCCGTAGGCGCGGCGCATCGGCTCGGTGAACCCGGCCAGCCCCGTCAGGTCGCACTCGATGCGCGGCTCGGCGATGAAGGCCCCGCCCGACCTGCCGGGCAGCCGGAGCAGCACGCCGTCGCGCTCAAGCGAGGCCAGCGCCTGCCTGAGCGTCATCCTGCTCACGCCGAGACGCCCGGCCAGCTCCCGCTCGCCGGGCAGCCGGTCGCCCGGCGCCAGCTCGCCGCCGGCGATCGAGGCGAGCAGCCAGCGCTCGATCTGCACGTGCGCGGGGACGCCGGTGCCGCGCTCCAGCTCAGGCGGGATCCCGACCACAGGCGCAGATTACCCTTTGCCGGACATCTTCCCTACGGGTCCGGCCAGGGCCTCAGCGAGTCCGCGCCGGGTTCACTCCGACAGGCGCCGCAGGCGGTCGACCGCGTCGCCGAACTCGGCGATCATCTCGTAGACCACGTCCCTGGCCGGCCGTACCCGGTCGAGCTGGCCCACGACCTGACCCACGAAGTAGTTGGCCAGCTCCAGCGCCCCTGGCTCGCCCTTCTCCGCCGCCGCCACGATGCGCCCCATCGCGCCCTCGGCCAGCAGCATCTGCAGCGGCATCCCCAGCGGTCCAGGGCTCTCCTGCCCGGCGTCCCACTCCTCGGTCCAGGCCGACTTGAGCTGCCGGGCCGGCTTTCCCGTACGGGAGCGGGACCTGACGGTGTCCAGCGACGAGGCCGCCAGCATCTTGCGCTTGACCGCGGGCGACGTCTCCGCCTCCTCGGTCGTGAGCCAGACCGAGCCGCACCACACGCCCTCGGCCCCGAGCGCCATCGCGGCGGCCATCTGCCGTCCCGACGCGATCCCGCCCGCGGCCAGCACCGGAACCGGGCCGACCGCGTCCACGACCTGCGGCACCAGCACCAGCGTGGAGATCTCGCCGGTGTGCCCGCCCGCCTCGGTGCCCTGCGCCACGATGAGGTCGGCGCCGGCGGCCACCTGCCTGCGGGCGTGCTCGACGGTGCCGACCAGCGCGGCGACCGGCACGCCGGCCTCCCTGGCCCTGGTCACCATCTCGGGCGGAGGCGGTCCGAGCGCGCTGGCGATCAGGCCGATGCGATGCTTGAGCGCCACGTCGATCAGCCCCGTCGCCCCGGACGCCGTCACCCGCCTGCCCATCTCGTCGGCCACCGGCGTCATCGGCCGGCCGGGGGCGCTGACGCCGTACTTGGCCAGCAGGTGCGTGACGAAGTCCCGGTGCCGGTCGGGCACGGCGTCCATGAGGTGCACGCGCCGGTCGTGGGCGCTGGGGTCGACCTTGCCGGGCACGAGCACGTCCACGCCGTACGGCCGGCCGCCCACCTGCCCGTCCAGCCAGGTCAGCTCCGTGTCGAGCTGGTCGGGCGAGTACGCGACCGCCCCCAGCACCCCGAAGCCGCCCGCGTTGGTGACGGCGGCCACCACGTCACGGCAGTGGCTGAAGGCGAACAACGGGAACTCGATGCCCAAACGCTCGCAAATGGCGGTCCGCATGCCCCCGACGCTAACGGTCAGAACCTTGTTCGGTCCATCCCCGAGCGGGTTCTCATGCGGTCGCGCCCGCAGGAACTCGTGCTGCCGCGCCCGCAGGATCTCGTGCGGTCAGGCTCTCAGGTTCTCGTACGGTCGCGTCCAAGGAAGCTCAGGTGGTCGCGTCCAGCGTGACGGGCGCGTGCCAGCCCAGCTCCGGCGTGTAGCCGCGGATCCGCCTGGCCGGCACGCCGGCGACCACGCTGTGGTCGGGGAAGTCGCCGCGCACCACCGCGCCGCCCGCCACCACGCACTGCCGCCCCAGCGTCGTGCCCGGCAGAATGATCGCCCCCGCGCCCAGCCACGAGCCGGAGCCGATCGAGACCGGGCTGTTGCGCGGCCACTGCCGCCCGATCGGGATGTCGGGATCGTCATAGACGTGGTTCTGGTCCGTGATGTACACGTACGGGCCGGTGAAGACGTCGTCGCCGATGTCGATCGACTGGTGCGCCACGATGTGCGTGCCCCTGCCGATCGAGCAGCTCCCGCCGATGCGCAGGATCGAGTCGGGGCCGAGGTCGGGGCCCGGCATCATGCCGCAGGAGAGCGAGACCCGCTCGCCGACGAGCGTGTGGTCGCCGATCTCGATCCACCGCTCGCCGAAGATCGCGCCGGGCGGGAAGGCGATGCTGACGCCGTCGCCGAGCCGACGGAACCGGTAGCCGGATGGGGTGGCCGGAGTGATCTCGCCGGCCCGGCGGATCGCCCGGTAGGCGCGGTGTACAAAAGCGCCCAAAGCCCGGCGTACAAGTGACATAGGGACCAAAGTTACCCGGTAGGGCATGCCGTTAGGGCATGTGAGGGGCGTTGTTTGATATCCTGAGAGCCCGTGGACACTTCGACCACACCTCGAGCCACGGGAGCCCCTTTGCGCAGCGCATCGCAAACCAAGCATCTGTTCGTCACCGGCGGTGTCGCCTCCAGTCTCGGCAAGGGGCTCACGGCATCCAGCCTCGGTCGCCTGCTCAAAGGGCGCGGTCTCAGGGTCACCATGCAGAAGCTCGACCCTTACCTCAACGTCGACCCCGGCACCATGAACCCGTTCCAGCACGGCGAGGTCTTCGTCACCGACGACGGTGCCGAGACCGACCTCGACGTCGGCCACTACGAACGCTTCCTCGACACCGACCTGCACGGCTCGGCCAACGTGACCACCGGCCAGGTCTACTCCAACGTCATCGCCAAGGAGCGGCGGGGCGAATACCTGGGCGACACCGTCCAGGTGATCCCGCACATCACCAACGAGATCAAGGACCGCATCCGGGGCATGGCCGGTCCTGACGTGGACGTCGTCATCACCGAGGTCGGCGGCACGGTGGGCGACATCGAGTCGCTGCCGTTCCTGGAGGCTGTCCGCCAGATCAGGCACGAGGTCGGGCGCGACAACGTGTTCTTCCTGCACGTCTCGCTGCTGCCCTACATCGGTCCGTCGGGCGAGCTGAAGACCAAGCCGACCCAGCACAGCGTGGCGGCGCTGCGCAGCATCGGCATCCAGCCGGACGCGATCGTGCTGCGCTCCGACCGGCCCGTGCAGACGGCGATCAAGCGCAAGATCAGTCTCATGTGCGACGTGGACGAGGACGCCGTCGTCTCCGCCGTGGACGCGGCCTCGATCTACGACATCCCGAAGGTCCTGCACTCCGAGGGGCTCGACGCGTACGTGGTGCGCCGGCTCGGCCTGCCCTTCCGCGACGTGGATTGGAAGGAGTGGGAGCAGCTCCTGCGCCGGGTGCACCGCCCGGCCAAGGAGGTCACGATCGCGCTGGTCGGGAAGTACATCGACCTGCCCGACGCCTACCTGTCCGTCACCGAGGCGCTGCGGGCCGGCGGCTTCGCCAACGACGCCCGCGTCAACATCCGCTGGGTCAAGAGCGACGACTGCGAGACCCCGGAAGGGGCCGCGCGCGAGCTCGACGGCGTGGACGGCGTGCTGATCCCCGGCGGGTTCGGCGTCCGCGGCATCGAGGGCAAGATCGGCGCCATCCGGCACGCCCGCGAGGGCAAGATCCCGCTGCTCGGCATCTGTCTCGGCATGCAGGGCATGGTCATCGAGGCCGCGCGCAACATGGCCGGCATCGAGGACGCCAACTCCGCCGAGTTCGACCCCGACACCAAGCACCCGGTCATCTCCACCATGGCCGACCAGGAGGACGTCGTCGCCGGCGAGCGCGACATGGGCGGCACCATGCGTCTCGGCAGCTACACCGCCAAGCTCGGCGAGGGCACGCTCGCGCGGCGGCTCTACGCCGGCAAGGCCAAGGCCGACGAGCGCCACCGCCACCGCTACGAGGTCAACAACGCCTACCGCGACAAGCTGGAGAGCGTCGGCCTGATCTTCTCGGGGCTGTCGCCCGACGGGCGCCTGGTCGAGTACACCGAGCTGCCCCCGGACCTGCACCCGTTCTTCATCGGCACCCAGGCGCACCCCGAGTTCCGCTCCCGTCCGACGCGGGCCAACCCGATGTTCAAGGGGCTGGTCAGCGCGGCGCTCGAATACGCCGACAGCCGCGTCGCCGCCAAGGTGGGGCCGTGAACGGCGCCGGGGCCGAGGGCTCAGGTCCGTACGACGGCGTGTCAGATCGTCGCGACGGCGACGGCGACGGCGCCGACGGCGGGCCGGGCTCGCCGAGGCGGGAGACGAGCGCGACCATGATCGCGGACACGCCCGAGTCGTGGGAAGTCGTCGAATCGAGACCCCGGTTCAAGGGCCACGTCATCGAGGTCGTCACCGACACCGTCAGGATGCCCCGCGACGAGGTCGCCGACCGCGACTACGTGGTGCACCCCGGCGCGGTGGCGGTGCTCGCCCTCGACGAGCACGACCGCGTCCTGATGATCAGGCAGTACCGCCACCCCACCCGCCGGCTCATGTGGGAGCTGCCCGCCGGACTGCGCGACGTGGCAGGCGAACCGCTGGTCGACACCGCCGCCCGCGAGCTCGCCGAGGAGGCCGGCTACCGGGCCGGCGTCTGGCACACCCTCGTCGATCTGCGCTCCTCGCCCGGCATGAGCGACGAGCGCATCAGGGTGTTCCTCGCCCGCGACCTGACCAAGATCCCCGACGAGGAGAACGGCTTCGTGCACCGGCACGAGGAGATCGACATGCCGGTCGAATGGGTGCATCTCGCCGACGCCGTCGAGAAGGCGCTCATGGGAATGATCCACAATTCCCCGGCCGTGGCCGGTATCCTCGCCGCATATGCGGCTTCGGTCGAGGGGTACTCCTTGTTGCGCCCCGCCGACGCCCCGGAGGCGTGACGGAAGGACCAGTTCGTGGAGGCGGTGCTCTCCAGCTACCTCGCCCATCTCGCGGTGGAACGGGGCCTGGCTGCCAACACGCTCGCGTCCTACCGGCGTGACCTGCGCCGATACTTCGAGCACCTCCAGGCGCGGGGCCGCCTGGAGCTGGGCGAGGTGGGGGAGGCCGACGTGCTGGCCTTCCTCGCCGCGCTGCGCGAGGGCGACGGCGAGCACCCGGCCCTCGTGGCCAGCTCCGCCGCCCGCGCCGTCTCCGCCGTGCGCGGCCTGCACCGTTTCGCTTTGCGCGAAGGCGTGACGGCCCACGACCCCGCCCACGAGGTACGCCCGCCGCGCCAGCTCCGCCGGCTGCCCAAGGCCATCGCCGTGGACGAGGTCGAACGCCTCATCGCCGCCTCCGGCCCCGACGGCGCCCCGCTCACCCTGCGCAACCGCGCCCTGCTCGAAGTCCTGTACGGCACCGGCGCCCGCATCTCCGAGGCCGTCGGGCTGGCCGTGGACGACCTGGAGGACGACCAGGTACGGCTGCGCGGGAAGGGAGCGCGTACCAGGGTGGTGCCCTTGGGGCGTTATGCCCGCTCCGCCCTGGACGCGTACCTCGTCCGGGCCCGCCCCGGGCTCCTGGCCCACGGCCGCGGCACCCCCGCGGTCTTCCTCAACGCCCGCGGCGGGCGGCTGACCAGGCAGGGAGCCTGGGAAGTGCTCCAGGCCGCCGCCGAACGCGCCGGGCTCGACCGGATAAGTCCCCACGTACTCCGCCATTCCTTTGCAACCCACCTTTTGGACGGCGGCGCGGACGTTAGGGTGGTGCAGGAGTTGCTCGGCCATGCCTCTGTGACGACCACGCAGGTCTACACGCTGGTCACGGTCGACAAGCTCCGCGAGGTGTACGCGGCCGCGCATCCGCGTGCCCGTCAGTGATCTATAGTCTTTTGACACGTGCGCCACCCTCGGCGTGCCGCCTTGCCGCGTTAAGTGGTGACGCCATAGTGTCCGTCCGGACGGTCCGGTTCGGGATCGTCAGGGAGGTTCGAGCTGGTGACTGTGACGACCAAGGGTTCGACCCCGGGGACCCCCGACAACCCCTGGGGCGACACGAAGACCAACGCGCCTTCCAACGGCGTCAACCTGGGCCCCACGCAGCGGCCCAGACCCGTGTTCCCCGAGCCGGTGCCACCGGCGGTGCACGGCCCGGCGCGCGTGGTCGCGATGGTCAACCAGAAGGGTGGCGTCGGCAAGACCACGACCACCATCAACCTGGGCGCCGCCCTGGTCGAATGCGGTCTCAAGGTGCTGCTCGTCGACTTCGACCCACAGGGGGCGCTGTCGGTCGGCCTGGGCATCAACCCGCTCCAGCTCGACCTGACCGTCTACAACCTGCTCATGGAGCGCGGCGTCACCGCCGAGGACGTGCTGCTCGAAACCGGCGTCGAAGGGCTCGACCTGCTGCCGAGCAACATCGACCTGTCCGCCGCCGAGGTCCAGCTCGTCACCGAGGTGGCCCGCGAGCAGGTGCTCGGGCGCGTGATCAAGCCGCTGCTGCCCCACTACGACGTGTGCCTCATCGACTGCCAGCCTTCGCTGGGCCTGCTCACCATCAACGCGCTGACCTGCGCGCACGGCGTGATGGTGCCGCTGGAGTGCGAGTTCTTCGCTCTGCGCGGCGTGGCGCTGCTCATGGACACCATCTCCAAGGTGCAGGAGCGGCTCAACGAGGAGCTCGAGATCGAGGGCCTGCTCGCCACCATGTACGACGCTCGCACCCTCCACGGGCGCGAGGTGCTGGCCCGGGTGGTGGAGGCGTTCGGTGACAAGGTGTTCCACACCGTCATCAACCGCACCGTGCGTTTTCCCGACGCCACCGTGGCCGGCGAGCCCATCACGACGTTCGACCCGTCGTCCCTCGGCGCCAACGCCTACCGTGAGCTGGCCCGCGAGGTGCTCTCGCGCTGGCCGGCGCCTGCCACAATGGCCAGGTGACCGAAGAGCAGAGCACACCGGGAGGCTTCCAGGTCCACCTGGACGTCTTCGAGGGCCCGTTCGATCTGCTCCTCGGCCTCATCGCCAAACACAAGCTCGACATCACCGAGGTCTCGCTCTCCAAGGTCACCGACGAGTTCATCGCCTACATCCGGGCCAAGGGGCCCGAGTGGGACCTCGACCAGACCAGCCACTTCCTGCTGGTGGCGGCCACCCTGCTCGACCTCAAGGCGGCCAGGCTGCTGCCGTCGGGCGAGGTCGAGGACGAGGAGGACCTGGCGCTGCTGGAGGCCAGGGACCTGCTGTTCGCCCGGCTGCTGCAGTACAAGGCGTACAAGGAAGTGGCGAAGATCTTCGCCGGGCGGATGGCCGCGGAGGCGTTGCGCTTCCCGCGCACCGTGCCGATGGAGGAGCAGTTCGCCAACCTGCTGCCCGAGCTGATCCTCGGCATCGGGCCCGAGCAGCTGGCCCGCATCGCCGCCAAGGCGTTCACCCCGAAACTGCCGCCGACCGTCAACGTCGGCCACATCTACCAGCCGCTGGCCAGCGTCAAGGAGCAGGCGGCGATCCTGGTCATGCACCTGCGCCGGCTCCGGCGGGCCACCTTCAGGGCGCTGACGTCCGACTGCGAGGGCACGTTCGAGGTCATCGCGCGGTTCCTGGCCGTGCTGGAGCTGTTCAGGGAGTCGGCGGTGACGTTCGAGCAGGTCGAGCCGCTCGGCGACCTGCACGTGACCTGGACGGGGACGGACGACGGGGACGTGGCGGTGGGCGACGACTACGAGGAATCCGCGGAGAAGCCATCCCATGACTGACGACAACCCCCTGCCCAACCCGCGCAGGTCACCCGACTCCGACCCGCCGCTGCCCGCCTGGATGACTCTGCCGGGCTCCCTCGTGCAGCCTGGGGCGCCCGCGGTGGAGGAAACGGACGCGGACCTCGGGGTGAAGGAGCCCGACGCGGCTCCGGCGGACGACGCCGAGCCCGCTCCTGTGGCGGGTGTGGTGGAGCGCGCTGAGCCGGAGTCAGGAGCGGCGGAGCGGGTCGAGCCGGACGTGGTGGAGTCCGACGCGACCGTCGCGGAGGTCACGGAGGGCTCTCGGTTCGCGAGTGCCGGGCCGGTGGAGCCGGCTTCGGCGGAGGAGCTGACGGGCGACATCGAGTCCGAGCCCGTTCATGACGGGCCAGAGGCGGGTGCGGTGGAGCCGGGTGAACCGGTGCTCGGTGAGGCGGACCCTGCTGTGGCGGAGTCGGGCGAGGCCGAGCAGGATGTGGCGGGGGAGCCGGACGGGGGCTCGGGGGGAGGGCCGACGCTTGCGGCGGCGCTGGAGGCTATCCTTCTTGTAGTCGACGAGCCCGTCGCCGAGGTGACCCTCGCGCAGGTGCTGGAGCGGCCCACACACGAGGTGGGTGCCGCTCTGCGCGGCCTGGCCGCGGAATACACCGCATCGGGGCGGGGTTTCGACTTGCGAGAGGTCGCGGGCGGCTGGCGTTTTTACACGCGTGCCGACTGCGCACAACTGGTCGAGCGGTTCGTACGCGACGGCCAGCAGTCGCGGCTGACCCAGGCCGCGTTGGAGACACTCGCGGTGGTGGCCTACCGGCAACCGGTGAGCCGCGCCCGAGTCGCCGCCGTGCGCGGCGTCAACAGCGACGGCGTCATGCGGACGCTCGTCGCCAGGGGACTGGTCGAGGAGGCCGGCTCCGACCCGGAGAGCCAGGCAGTGCTCTACCGGACAAGCTCATACTTCCTTGAACGTCTGGGACTGCGGGACCTGAGCGAGCTTCCCGAGCTCGCGCCCTTCCTCCCTGACGACTTGGAGAATCTCGAGGAGACGACAAAGTGATCAACAGGCGCAGCACCCCGTCCGGTGATGGACGCGGTCGTGGACGTACCGGCGGCTCCGGCCGCGACGGGCGTCCCGCCTTCCGCTCCGACGACAGCCGCGGCGGCTACCGCCGCGACAACGACTCCCGCGGTGGCTACCGCGGTGACGGCGACTCCCGCGGCACGTCCCGGGGCGACAACGGCTTCCGCGGCGGATCCGGCGGCGGCGACGACAACCGCGGCGGGTCCCGCCGCGACGACTTCCGCGACCGGCCCGCGCGCGACTCCCTGCGCGCCGACCGCGGCGGATCCCGCGCCCGTTACGGCGACGGCGACCGCCCGAGCCGCTTCCAGCGCGAGGAGCGCTCCCCACGCGGCGACCGCGAGGCCCGCTTCGGCGGAGATGACCGTGGCGCGAGCCGCTTCGGCGGCGGTGACCGTGGCACCAGCCGTTTCGGTGGTGGTGACCGTGGGACGAGCCGTTTCGGCGGTGGTGACTCCCGTACCGGCGGCGGCGACCGTGGTGCGAGCCGTTTCGGCGGCGGTGACCGGCGTGACGGTGGGCGGGGCGGTTTCGGTGGCGACCGCCGTGATGGCGGGCGCGGTGACTTCAGCGCCGATCGGCGTGAGGGCGGGCGGAGCGACTTCCGGAGCGACTTCCGTGGCGACCGGCGCGACGGCGGACGTGACGACTCCCGTGGTGACCGGTTCGGCAACCGGCGTGACGGTGGTGGCGGCGACTTCCGCGCCGAACGACGTGACGGCGGGCGCGGCGACTTCCGTGGCGACCGGCGTGACAGTGCGCATGACGGCGGGCGTGACGAGCGCGGCGCCGGGTTCAGGGCCGGGCGGAGCGGGCGTCGTGAGGACACCGCTCCCAGCGGCGCGAACTCGACCCGTTCCCGCTACGGCAGGCGCGACGGCGACGACCGCGGCGGCAGGCCCGGAGGCGACGGACGCGGGGCCAGGTACAGCGGCGCCGGCTTCGGCGGCTCCGGGTACGGTGGCGAAAGGCGCGGCGGGAGCGGGCGCGGTGGTGACGGGCGCGGCGGTGACGGGCGCGGCGGTGACGGGCGCGGGGCGCGTACGTCCCGGCGTGACGAGGTGCAGACGCTCGGCGGCGGCGGACGCGACGGCTACCGTGGCTCCCAGCGCGGGCGTGACGGCGCCGAGGGCTCCTCGCGCGGCCGTGACGGCTCCGGCAGCCCGCAGCGCGACCGGGTGAAGGCCGCCCGCCAGCCGCTCCGCGACCGCGACTTCTACCCCGAGGGTTACACCGACGAGCGCGACACCACCGAGGTACCGGGCGGCGTGCGGCTGCAGAAGGTGCTCGCCCAGGCGGGCGTCGCCAGCCGCAGGGCCTGCGAGGAGATGATCGGCGAGGGCCGCGTCACCGTCAACGGCCAGGTGGTGCGGAGGTTCGGCGCCAAGGTCGACCCGGCCGCGCAGGTCATCCACGTGGACGGCAAGCGCATCCCGACCGCGCCCGACCTGGTCTACTACGCGCTCAACAAGCCCATCGGCGTGGTCTCCACGATGGACGACCCGCAGGGCCGGCCGTGCCTGGCCGACTATGTCGAGGAGCTGGCGCCGAGGCTGTTCCACGTGGGGCGGCTCGACACCGAGACCGAGGGCCTGCTGCTGCTCACCAACGACGGGGAGCTGGCCAACCGGCTGACGCATCCCAGCTACGGCGTGCAGAAGAAGTACTGGGCCAAGGTGCCGGGGCCGATCCCGCGTGACCTGGCCCGCCGCCTGAAGCAGGGCATCGAGCTGGAGGACGGCCTGGCCAGGGCCGACTCCTTCGCCATCGTGCAGGAGCACGGCCAGCAGGCGCTGGTCGAGGTGGTGCTGCACGAGGGCCGCAAGCACGTGGTCAGGCGGATGCTGGAGGAGGCCGGTCACCGGGTGATCGACCTGGCCAGGATCGAGTTCGGGCCGGTGAAGCTGGGCCGGACCAAGCCGGGCACCGTCAGGGCGCTGAGCCTGAAGGAAGTCGGCGAGCTGTACGCGGCCGTGAAGCTGTAATCTGGCCGGACGCAGGAGCCCGTGCGAACCTCCGCACGGGCTCTCCCGGTATAAGAGGGGGACGAACCACATGGTGCGGGCGATCCGCGGGGCGATCCAGGTGGACGCCGACGACCGCGACTCGGTCATCTCCGGGACGACCGAGCTGGTCAGTGCGATCATGGAGCGTAACCGGCTGACCCCGGACGACGTGATCAGCGTGCTGTTCACGGCCACGCCCGACCTGACCTCCGAGTTCCCCGCGCTCGCGGCGCGTAAGCTGGGCTTCCACGATGTGCCGCTGATCTGCTGCACCGAGATCGACGTGCCGGGCGCGCTGCCTCGCGTCGTACGCCTGATGGCGCACATCGAGACCGACCGCCCGCGGTCGGAGATCCAGCACGTCTATCTGCGCGGGGCGGTGGCCTTGCGCCAGGACATAGCCCAGTGACCGCCGGTTCCGGCACTCGACGCCGATCCTGGCGCTGAACGCCGGTTCCGGCGAACGCGCGACACTCCACATTCCGTATAGCCCGATAAATCAGGACATCGAGATGGAACTTCGTACCGTGCTCGTCGTCGGCACCGGTCTGATCGGCACCTCCGCGGCGCTGGCGCTGCGCAAGCGGAACGTGCGCGTGCTGCTCGCCGACCGCGATCCGGGAGCCGTACGGCTGGCACGGGAGCTCGGCGCGGGCGAGGACTGGAACCCCGGCACGGCGGCCTCCGACCCGGCGGACCTCGCGATCATCGCGGTGCCCCCCGCGTACGTGGCCACCGAGTTGCTGGAGCTGCAGCGGATCGGCGCGGCCCGGTTCTACACCGATGTCGCGAGCGTGAAGGCCGAGCCCATCCACCGGGCCGCGCAGCTGGGGTGCGACCTGGCCAGCTACGTCGCCTCCCACCCGCTGGCCGGGCGCGAGAAGTCCGGGCCCGGGGCCGCGCGTGACGACCTGTTCCTCGGCCGTCCGTGGGCGCTGTGTCCCACGGAGGAGGCCGACCCCGAGGCGAAGGCGGCCGTGCTGCGGCTGATCGACCTGTGCGGGGCCAACGCGGTCGAGGTGAGCGCGATGGACCACGACCGCGCGGTGGCCGTGGTCTCCCACGCGCCCCACGTGGCCGCCTCCGCCGTGGCCGCCCGCCTGGCCGACGCGACGGACGTGGCGCTGGGGCTGGCCGGGCAGGGCGTGCGCGACGTCACCCGGATCGCGGGCAGCGACCCGGGGCTGTGGCTGGGCATCCTGTCCGGCAACGCCTCCCCGGTCGCCGAGGTGCTGGAGGCCGTGGCCAACGACCTGGCCGACGCGGCGAGCGCGCTGCGTGCCATGGCCGAGGGCGACGGCACCGCCACCGGAGAGCTCACCCAGCTGCTCAAGCGCGGCGTGGTGGGCCACGACCGCATCCCCGGCAAGCACGGCGGCCCCGCCTCCTCCTACGCCGCCGTCCAGGTGGTCATCGGCGACAGCCCCGGCCAGCTGGCCCGGCTGTTCAGGGTGTGCGACGAGGTCGGCGTCAACGTCGAGGACGTGCGCCTCGAACACGCGCCCGGCCTGCCCCTGGGCATCGCCGAGCTGGCGGTGCAGCCCGACGCCGCCGCCTCGCTCACCGACGCCCTGCGCGAACGCGGCTGGCAGGTCCCGTAGCCCGGGCCGCTTCCGCAAGGCCAGAAAAGTTCTCCCTGGACGATGTCACGCCCGTGCCTCCTCGATCCGTCTTCAGGTCGGAATCGAGGAGGTAAGGACAATGAGTGAGATTCTGGTCCTGGGCGGGGGCTACACCGGCATGACGGCGGCCATCAGGGCCGCCCGGCTGACGCGCAAGACAGGCGGCAGGGTCACCCTGGTGAACGCCTCGCCGACGTTCACCGAGCGGCTGCGCCTGCACCAGACGGCCGCGGGGCAGCGGCTGGCCTCGCGTTCCCTGGCGGAGTTGCTGGCCGGCACCGGCGTCCGGCTGGAGGTCGGGCGGGTGACGGCGCTCGATCCGGCACGCGGGCAGGTGCGCCTCGCCGACCCCGACGGTGGCGAGCGGGTGCTCGGCTACGACAAGCTGGTATACGCGCTCGGCGCCGTCACCGACACCTCCGTCCCCGGCGTCGACGACCACGCGTACACCTATGACGACCACGAGTCCGCCGTACGGCTCTCGCGGCGCCTCGACGACCTGACGCGCGGCACGGTGGTCGTGGCCGGCGGCGGGCTGACCGGCGTCGAGTCGGCGGCCGAGCTGGCCGAGACCCGTCCCCACCTGCGAGTGGTGCTGGTGACCAGGGGCCGGCCCGGCTCCATGATGGGCGAGAGCGCCCGCGCGTACCTGGATGCGGGCCTGGAGCGGCTCGGCGTCGAGGTGCGTTCGGGCGCGGCCGTCACCAAGGTGCTGCCCGACGGCGTCGAGCTGGAGGGCGGCGAGCTGATCCACTCCGACGCCACGCTCTGGACCACCGGCACCAAGGGGCTGTCCATCGCCACGGAGTCGACGCTCACCGTGGACGGCCAGGGCCGGATCGTGGTGGACTCCGCGCTGCGCTCGGTCTCCCACCCCGACGTGTACGCCGTCGGCGACGCCGCCGCGATCACGCAGAAGTTCGGGGTCATGCACGGCACCTGCCAGGGCGGAATCCCGGCGGGGCTGCACGCGGCCGGGTCGCTGGCCGCCACGCTGCAGGGCAAGGAACCGGCCGCCTTCCGGTTCGGGTACGTGCATCAGCCCACCAGCCTGGGCCGCCGCGACGCGGTCGTCCAGTTCACCCACCAGGACGACACCCCGCGCAGATGGTACCTGACCGGGCGGGCGGCCATCAGGTACAAGGAGGTGCTGTGCGCGAGTTCGTTCCCGACGTTCAAGCTGCTCAAGCGGGGCCTGGTGCCCGTCTGGATGTTCCGCCTCACCGGCCTCTGACGAACGGCCGGGACCCATCCGCCTACGGGCTTTCACGACGAACGGCGGGCGAGGCCAGGAGGCCCCGCCCGCCGTTCGTCGTGTCCGGTTCAGAGTCTGTTGATCGCCTGGCTGACGGCGCTGGGGCCGTCGTACTGGCGGTCCGGCATGGCCTCCAGGGCCTCGATGATGTCCTCGTCGGCGTCCTGCTCGCGCGCGGCGTCGATGAGGTCGTCCTTGCTGGCCGGATAGTCGACCATGCTCAGGTGCCGCTGCAGGTCGATCGGGTTAGGTGCTGTACTCATAACTCCTTGCTGCCCATCCATCACGATAAGTAACCATTGACGAGCCGCGGGAGAGGGCGTACAAAGAGGGGTAACAGCGTTACCCGATAGAAACGGCGTTACCAGATGACGGTCACCGCGTATCAGCAGGCCCAGCGGCAGGGACAGGGCGTCGTCAGGGACGTCATCCTCGACGCGGCCAAACGGCTGCTCATCGGCGAGGGGCCGGGCGCGCTGACCGTGCGGCGGATCTCCGCCGAGGTCGGCTGCTCCACCAAGGTGATCTACACGCTCTTCGGCGGGAAGGACGGGCTCAGCGAGGCGCTCTGGCTGGAGGGGTTCGCCCGGTTCGAGCGGCGGCTGCTGGCAGTGCCCGATCACGACGACCCGCTGGCCCGGCTGCACGAAGGTCTGGCCGCCTACCGCGACTACGCCCTGAGCGAGCCCGACTACTACCGGGTCATGTTCCAGGGCGCCATGCCGGGGTTCAAGGCCGGCGGGGAGGCGGTGCGGGTGGCCAAGCGCACGTTCGAGCTGCTGGTGCGCGGAGTGGCCGACTGCCTGGAGGCCGGCGTGCTGCGCGGCGGGACGGCCACGGAGATCGCCGACGTGCTGTGGATGGCCATCCACGGCGCCGTAAGTCTCGAAATCTCGGATTTCTTCGATCAGGGCGAGGCCGAGCAGCGCTACCGGCTGCTGTGCGCCTCGGTGCTCTCGCCGTTCCTGGCTTCAGCAGAGAAGGACGCATCATGACGACCACTCCCTTCCAGCACGGATTCGCCCCGGTGACCGAGGAGGTCACCGCGTTCGACCTGGAGGTCACCGGGCGCATCCCGGCCGAGCTCAACGGCCGTTACCTGCGTAACGGCCCCAACCCGCTCAGCCTCGACGACCCCTCAGCCGGGCACCTGTTCCTCGGCGAGGGCATGGTCCACGGTGTGCGGCTGCGCGACGGGCGCGCCGAGTGGTACCGCAACCGGTGGGTGCGCAGCGGCGCCGTCGCCCGGCGGCTCGGCGAGCCCACCAGGCCGGGGCCCGTGCACGGCAACATGGACTTCGCGGCCAACACCCACGTCATCGGGCTGGCCGGGCGCACGTTCGCGACCGTGGAGGCGGGGTCGCTGCCGTACGAGCTGAGCTACGAGCTCGACACCATCGGCGCCTGCGACTTCGACGGCGGCCTGCCCGGCGGGTTCGCCGCGCACACCCACCTCGACCCGGTCAGCGGCGAGCTGCACGCGCTGGCCTACTTCTTCGGCTGGGACCACCACCAGCACGTCGTCCTCGACGCCAAGGGCACGGTGACGCAGGTCAGGGACATCCCGATCGCCGACGCGCCCATGGTGCACGACTTCGCGATCACCGAGCGGTTCGTGGTCATCTACGATCTGCCGGTCACGTTCAGCATGCCCCACGCGGAGAAGGGCATCCAGCTCCCGTACGCGTGGAACGAGGCCCACCCCGCCCGCGTCGGGCTCCTGTCGCGCGAGAGCGGCGAGCTGCGCTGGTTCGAGCTGCCGTCCTGCTGGGTCTTCCACACGCTGAACGCCTACGACGACGGCGACGAGGTGGTGGTCGACCTGGTGAGCTATCCGAAGGGGTTCGTGGACGCCCGGCTCGACCTGGGCGGCATGCCCACGCTCGACCGGTGGCGGATCGACCTGACCACCGGCCGCGTCCGCGTCAGCACGCTCGACGACCGGATGCAGGAGTTCCCGCGGATGGACGAGCGCCGCACGGGCCGGGCCTACCGCTACGGCTACACCGCCGCCACCCGCGACATCCACGACGTGGTCGGCCCCGGCCGCGGCGAGATGGAGGACCTGCCCGACGAGTCGTTCGACAACACGCTCATCAAGCACGACCTGCGGCTCGGCACGCAGGAGTCGCGGCAGTTCGGGCGCGGCGCGTACGTGGGCGAGCCCGTCTTCATCGGCTCGGGGGAGGCGGAGGACGACGGCTACGTGATGACGTACGTGAACAACCCGGCCAGGGGAGCGGCCGACCTGGTGATCCTGGCCGGCCAGGACTTAACCGGTGAGCCCGTCGCCACCGTCCACCTGCCCGCCCGCGTGCCGCTCGGCTTCCACGGAAGCTGGATCGCCGACTGAGCGGGAGGCGGTAGCCTTCTCAGGTTGGGAAAACGTGAAGAAGGAGAGGCCGTGACCGGTCTGGTCGTCGCGATGGACGGGCCTTCGGGGTCGGGTAAGTCGAGCGTGTCGCGCGGGGCGGCCCGCGCGTTGGGCCTGCGTTACCTCGACACCGGGGCGATGTACCGCGCGATGACCTGGTGGATGCTGCGCCAGGGCGTCGACCTGAGCGATCCCGCCGCGGTCGCGGCCCGCTGCGGCGAGCCCGTCGTCGTCTCCGGCACCGACCCCGACGGCCCCGCGATCCACGTCGGCGGCGTCGACGTGGCGGGGCCGATCAGGGAGTCCGAGGTCACCGGCGCGGTCTCCGCCGTCGCCGCCGTGCCCGAGGTGCGGGCCCGGCTCGTCGCGCTGCAGCGGGAGATCATCGGCGACGGCGGCATCGTGGTCGAGGGCCGTGACATCGGCACGGTCGTCTGGCCGGACGCCGCCGTCAAGATCTACCTGACGGCCAGCCCCGAGGCCCGCGCCCGCAGGCGCAGCGCCGAGCTGGCCGGCTCCACGGTGGAGGCGCAGCGGGAGGCCATGGCCAAGCGCGACACGCTCGATTCGACACGGAAGACCGACCCGCTCTCGATGGCGGTGGGCGCCGTCGAGCTCGACACCTCCGACCTGACCCTGGAAGAGGTCATCGCCGAGGTGTTGAGGCTGGTCGCGGAGCGAGAGGGCTCGGCGAGCGAGTCCTTGAGCGGCCGCATACACGAGCGCACCTGAGCCGAACTCAGGTGCGGTACTCACAAAGGATGAAAAATCGTGACAACGGGGGATTGGGTCGAGGCTGACCTCGACGACCTTGAGATCGGCGAGCACGAGCAGGCTGTGCCGCTGCCGGTCGTCGCCATCGTCGGACGGCCTAACGTCGGCAAGTCCACGCTGGTCAACCGCATCATCGGCCGCCGCGAAGCGGTCGTGGAAGACGTTCCCGGGGTCACCCGCGACCGCGTCACCTACGACGCCAACTGGCGCGGCCGCCGCTTCACCGTCGTCGACACCGGCGGCTGGGACCCTGACGCCACCGGCATGAACCTGCGCATCGCCGAGCAGGCGCAGGTCGCGGTCGAGCTGGCCGACGTGATCGTGTTCGTGGTCGACGCCACCGTGGGCGCCACCGACGCCGACGAGATCGTGGGCTCGGTGCTGCGCCAGTCCGGCAAGCCGGTCATCCTGGCCGCCAACAAGGTCGACAACCAGCAGCTTGAGCTGGAGGCCGCCGCGCTGTGGTCGCTCGGGCTCGGCGAGCCCTATCCGGTCTCCGCCCTGCACGGCCGCTCCAGCGGCGACCTGCTCGACGTGATGCTCGACAAGCTGCCCGAGACCCCGCAGGTCACCTTCGAGACCGAGCGAGGCCCGGCGCGCGTGGCTCTGCTCGGCAAGCCCAACGTCGGCAAGTCCTCGCTGCTCAACAAGCTCGCCGGCGAGGAGCGGGTGCTGGTCGACCCCATGGCGGGCACCACCCGCGACCCGGTCGACGAGCTGATCGAGCTCGGCGGGCGCACCTGGCGCTTCGTCGACACCGCCGGCATCCGGCGGCGCGACCGCGAGCTGCAGGGCGCCGACTTCTACGCCGCCATGCGCACCCGCGCGGCGCTGGAGCGCACCGAGGTGGCGATCGTGCTGATCGACGCCAGCGAGCCGCTCACCGAGCAGGACCTGCGCATCATCGGCCTGGTGATCGAGTCGGGCCGGGCCATGGTGGTGGCCTTCAACAAGTGGGACCTGGTCGACGAGGACCGGCGCTACTACCTGGAGAAGGAGATCGACCGGCAGCTCGTACGCACCCCGTGGGCGCTGCGGGTCAACATCTCCGCCAAGACGGGCCGCCACGTCGACCGGCTGGTCCCGGCGCTGGAGAAGGCGCTCGACTCCTGGGCCACGCGGGTGCCGACGTCCCGGCTCAACGCGTTCCTGACCGAGCTGGTGCAGCAGACGCCGCCGCCGGTGCGCGGAGGCAAGCAACCGAAGATCCTCTTCGCCACGCAGGCGTCGATCGAGCCGCCCAAGTTCGTGCTGTTCACCTCGGGCTGGCTGGAAGACACCTACCGGCGTTTCATCGAGCGGCGCATCCGCGAGGAGTTCGGCTTCGCCGGCTCCCCGATCGACGTGTCGATGAAGATCCGCGAGAAGCGGGCCAAGAAGGACAAGTGATAAGCTCCGCGGCAACGCGTTGACGGAGACGAGTAACCAGCGGGGCCCACGGCCCCAGAGAGCCGCCGTACGCTGCGAAGGCGGCGCCGTGTCCCGCTGGCGAAGACACTCCCGAGCGCGGGGAGGAAATGCCCCGCCGGTCTGACCCCCGTCATCGGGTCGTGGAGGCCGCCCTCGCACGAGGCGGCGAAAGTGCGGTGGCACCGGGAGCTCCCTTCTCCCCCGCACTCCCAAGGGGTCATGCACTTCCGTCGAGGAGCTGTGATGATCTCTCGTGTCATGTCCGCGGAGCTCGCTGAGCACGCCGGGCAACGAGTGACGATCGCCGGTTGGGTCCATCGCCGCCGGCAACTCAAATCCGTGTCCTTTCTGGTCGTCAGGGACCGTACGGGGCTGACCCAGGCGGTGACCGGCCCGAACCCGCTCGCCCAGGGCCTGCCCGTCCAAGACCTGCCGGCCCAAGACATACCCGGTCGCGAGCTGCCTCCCGAGGAGAGCGTGGTCGCGGTCACCGGCACCGTGACGGCCAGCCCGCAGGCGCCCGGGGGCTACGAGCTGGTCGCGCCGGAGGTCGAGGTCCTGGCCGAGCCGGGCGCGGCGCCGCCGTTCGACCTCTACCGGCCGATCGTCGGGGCCACGCTGCCGACCGTGCTCGACCACGCCCCGGTCGCGCTGCGGCACCCGCTGCTGCGGGCGCCGCTGGAGATCTCGGCGGCGAGCGTGGCCGGGTTCAGGGAGACGCTCGACCTGCTCGGGTTCACCGAGATCCACACCCCGAAGATCGTCGCCTCGGCCACCGAGTCGGGCGCGAACGTCTTCGGCATCGACTACTTCGGCCGTCCCGCCTACCTGGCGCAGTCGCCGCAGTTCTACAAGCAGGCGATGACCGGGGTGTTCGAGCGGGTCTACGAGGTCGGCCCGGTCTTCCGCGCGGAGCCGCACGACACGGTGCGGCACCTGGCCCAGTACACCAGCCTGGACGCCGAGCTGGGCTTCATCGAGGACCACCGCGACGTGATGGCGGTCCTGCGCGAGGTGGTGGCGGGCATGCTGGAGTCGGTACGCCGCCGCGCCGCGCCCGCGCTCGACCTGCTCGGCGTCGAACCGCCCGCGGTGCCCGCCGAGATCCCGGCCGTGCACTTCACCGAGGCGCAGCGGCTGACCTCGTCCGACGAGCCCGACCTGGCGCCCGCGCAGGAGCGGTGGCTGGGGGAGTGGGCGCGGCGGGAGCACGGGTCGGAGTTCCTGTTCGTCACCGGCTACCCCATGTCCAAGCGGCCCTTCTACACCCACCCCGACCCGGCCAGGCCCGGCCACTCCAACGGATTCGACCTGCTGTTCAGGGGCATGGAGCTGGTCACGGGCGGGCAGCGGCTGCACCGGTACGAGGACTACGTGCGCGCGCTGGCCGCCCGGGGTGAGGGGACGGAGCCGTACGAGGGGTACTTGCAGGCGTTCAAGTACGGGATGCCGCCGCACGGCGGGTTCGCGCTGGGGCTGGAACGGTGGACCGCGCGGCTGACGGGCGCCGCCAACGTCCGCCAGAGCACCGCCTTCCCCCGCGACCTGCACCGCCTGTCGCCATGACCCCGGCGTAGCCGACGCCCATGCCGGCCCGGCCCCGGGCCGGGCCGGCATCAGCGTCGGCTCATGCCGTCCCGGTTCGCGGCCGGGCCGGCATGAGCACCGCCACCGCCGCGCCGAGCAGGCAGATGAACGCCGTGACCAGGAACATCTCGGTGTACTCGGTGTGCAGCGCCGCCTTCACCTGCGCGGTGTAGTCGGCCAGCCTGCGCTGGTAGGTCTCCGCGTCCACGCCGAACGGCAGCGGCGTGTCCAGATGGGCGGTCAGCGACTGGAACCGGTAGAAACCCCACGCCGACACGGCGGCGATGCCGATCAGCATGCCCATCATCCTGGCCACCACGACCGCCGCCGACGCCACGCCGTGCTGCGCCGCCGTACTCACCCGTAGCACCGCCGACGACACCGGGGCGATCACCAGGCCGAGCCCCAGTCCGGCCACGACCAGGTCGAGGTCCACGACCAGGCCCGCCGCGGCCAGGTCGAGCGGCCAGCGGCTCATCAGCCAGTAACCCACCGCCGCCAGCAGCAGACCGCCGACCGCGACGGGCCGGTCACCGAGCCGGCGCGCCAGCAGCCCGCCGAGCAGGGCGCCGACGGTCAGGGCGGCCAGGAACCTGGCCAGCACCAGCGCCGCCCCCAGCGCGTCCGCGCCGAGCAGCGTCTGAGCGGTGAACTGGACGAACACCATCGTGACCAGCAGCGCCGCCCCGGCCAGGAAACTCACCGCCAGGGTGGCGAGCAGCGGGCCCTTGCGGGCGCCCGTGAGGTCGAGCAGGCGTACGGGGGAGCGGATCTCCCACCAGACGAAACCGGCGGCCGTCAGCACCCCGGCGGCGATCACCGGCGGGCCCCACGGCGGGAGGACGGCGACGGCCGGATCCGGGTTGTAGAGCCCGACGACGAGCAGACCGAGCGCCACCGCCAGCAACACCCCACCGACGACATCCACCCGCCCAGCCTCAGGCCCACCGACCGGCCCAGTCCCCGATTCGACTACCGGCCCGCCGACCGACGCACCGACCGACCCGGCGCCCGGTTCGGCGACCGGGGCAGCCGCGACGGTGGTTTCCTCGTCCGAGGCGAGCGGCCGGCCGACCGGAGCGTCCGGGAGCGCGGTGTCGTGGCCTGCGATGGTCTGGGTCGCCGGTTCGGGGTGAGGTGTGGCGGCGGTGCCGGTCGGCAGGGTCACCGGCGCCGCGCCGGCGCGGGGCGGGAGGGTGAGGTGGACGGCGACGGCGGCCAGGGCGGCCAGGGGCAGGTTGATCCAGAAGATCGCGTGCCATTCCCCCAGCTCCACTCCCGCCACCACCGTGCTCGGGATCAACGCCACCAGCCCGCCGTACAGGGGCCCGAGCGCGCTGCCCAGCTCCTGGGCCGCCCCCACCGCCCCGAGGGCCACCGGCCGTTCCCGCTCCTCCCACAGGTCGCCGATGAGCGCCATCGTGATCGGCAGCAACGCGCCCCCGGCCACCCCCTGGACGGTCCGCCCGGCCACCACCATGACCTCGCCGGACGCCAGCGCCGTCAGGACGGAGCCGAGCGCGAAGGCAGCCAGGCAGGCGTGGATCAGCGGCCGCCGCCCGTAGCGGTCGGACAGCTGCCCGAGCAGCGGCATGGCGGCCACGTACCCGAGCAGGAAGCCCGTGACGATCGGGGTCGCGCGCTCCAGGTGGTTGAGCGGGATGCCGACGTCCTCGGCGATGTCGATGAGGACGGTCACCACCACGTACGCGTCGAGCGCGGCCAGTAGCACCACCGCGCCCCCCGCGCCGAGCACGACCCGGCGGGCGCGCCTCATTTCCCGGGCCTCATTTCCCGGCGGGCGGCGTGATCGTGACGGGCGCGTCGTAGTCGCTGAACGACACCGTCACCGTGCCGTCCTTCAGCGGCAGGCTCGCCTTGGTGAGCCGGCTGGTGGCCTGGTCGAGCCAGACCTTGCCGTTCACGCCCTGCGTGACGCCGGGGATGATCTGGCCCACGACGTTGCCGGGGAAGGTGGTGGCGACCCGATAGGAGCCGCTCTCGACGCCTTCGACCCTGGGGTCGGTGGCCTGGGCGAGCAGCTGCGCGATGCCCTTGGTGGGTTCGAGGATGACCGACGGGTCGTAGAACTGCGCGAGCTGGGCGCGTGTCATCTTCTGGAAGCCGCCGGTCGGCCCCTTGAAGTGCACGGTGTCGCCGATCAGCGCGAAGTTCACCTCTTGCAGGGTGCCCAGCACGTCGAGCGTGATCGTGCCGTCGGCGTCACCCGCGGCGGTGAGCCGGCCGTCGGCCTTCTTGACCGGAACGTTGGGCTTGCCCTCGGTCGCGATCGAGAAGCCGGCCGACTTGACGACCTTCATGGCCTCGGAGGCCTTCTTCATCAGATCGGGGCCGGCGGGCAGCTCGGCCTCACCGCCCGCCGACGAGCACGCCGACGCCAGGGCGAGCACCGCCACGATCACTAGCTTTCTCAGCATGACCGGGATGCTAGCGACCGGTCGGGAACGCTGTGAGGCTTCCCCGGTATCGGTTGGATGTCAGCGCGACGGCGCCGGTCGCCCCGGAGGTCAGCGCAGCTTCTTCAGGTGCTCCACGATCGGCGCGTACGCCGCCTCGATCGCCTCCAGCTGCTCGTCGGTG
The DNA here is from genome assembly GCF_039529435.1 of Nonomuraea maheshkhaliensis. Lineage (NCBI taxonomy): Bacteria > Bacillati > Actinomycetota > Actinomycetes > Streptosporangiales > Streptosporangiaceae > Nonomuraea > Nonomuraea maheshkhaliensis. The sequence continues at coordinate 58,408 of NZ_BAAAMU010000042.1, read as the reverse complement.
AGCCGGTCGACGAAGTGTTCGCGCACGCCGCCCACGTGGGCCGGGGCCACCCGCTGCGTCGTCTCCCATCCTTCGTCGGTCAGCACGGCGTACGTGCCCCGCCGGTCGTCACGGCAGTCCTCCCTGGTCACCAGGCCCTTGGCCTCCATGCGGGAGATCTGGTGCGACAATCGGCTGCGCGACTGGATCGTCGCGTCGGCCAGGTCGCTCATCCGCATCCGGCGGCCGGGGCTCTCGGAGAGGTTGACGAGGATCTCGTAGTCGTTCAACGAGAGTGAATGCTCCTGCAGCTCGCGGTCGAGCCGGTGCATGAGCAGCTTGTGCAGCGCCAGGTGTGTACGCCAGGCACGCTGTTCGGCGGGGGAAAGCCAGCGAGGCGCGCTCATGATCTCCAATCTAGCGCACGTAGAGTGATGCGCCATGGACGAGACGTCGGCCGACGGTCCGACCACCGTACTGGTCGTCGCGCCGAGTCTCATCGGGGCGAACCTGTCGCCGTTCATCGGCCAGGCCGTGCCCCGCGGCGCCCCCGCGGCGACCCCACGCCTACCCCACGCCTACCCCACGCCTACCCGTCGCCGCCGAGCTCCGGGATGGGCGCCCGGCCGGCCGGGGCGTCGGTGACGACGGCCACCCTGATGTCCGGGCCCGCGCTCCACTCCAGCAGGTGCCGGCCGGTCAGGTCGTCGCCGCCGTCGCCGAGCCGGTCGAGCGTCAGCTCGCCGCGCTTGATCAGCGCCTCCTTACGGGTCCAGTGGCGCATCAGCTCGTCGTTGCCGGTGACCAGCGCGCGCTCGCGCGGCGTGAGCACCCGGTCGGCCAGCATCGTGTCCAGCGGACCAGGACGCACCCGCTCGGCGTCCACCCCGACCTTGCCGGGGCCGGCCGCCGCGCACACGTAGCCGCGCGTGTGGCTGAAGCTGACGCCCAGCTCAGGAGCCTGTTCGAGGTACGGCCTGCCGTGACCGGGGCCGTGCAGGTCGCAGACCTGCAGCAGCGTCAGCCCGGCCGGGTCGGTTTCGAGCACGGCGGCGGCGCAGAGCCGCACGAGCAGGTGGGCGGCGACGAAGGAGGCGCGGTCGTGCTCGTACAGGAAGCGGGCGGCCCGCTCCTTCTCCACCTCGGTGAGCCAGTCTTCTGGGGCACGCACCTCGTCGGGGCGCCCGCCCATCGCTAAGGGGCCGATCGTCAGTCCTTCTTGTCCTTGTCGCCGTCGAGGGAGTACTGGTCCTCCGAGGCCGCGCCGAGCGCGGTCACGTCATGGATCTTCCAGCTGCCCTTCTCCTTCACAAGACTGATCTTAAGGTGCGAATCCCTGACCGAGCGGATCGCTTGCGAACTGTTCACCTGCTGATCCACGACGACGATGGCGTGCGCGGTGGCCTCGTCCACATCGGCCAGGTAGACCTCGCGCACGGTGGCCTGCGAAGTGGCCTTGAGCTTGACGATGACCTGCGCCATCGTGCCGCCGAACGCCGTGTCGTAGGTGGCCAGGAAGTCGCCCGTGGCCTGGGCGGCCAGGGTGGAGCGGGTGGTCTGCAGGTCACGGTAGTCGTAGCTGAGCAGGGCCTGGCTGAACGCGCTCGCCGCGCCGGACACCTCCAGGCGCAGCGCGCGCTCGGACTCCAGGGCGGCCCGCGCGTCCTGGGCCTGGGTGGCGGCGACCCACTGCAGCACGGCGGTGGCGGCGACGGCGGCCACCAGCATGGCGGTCAGCGCACCGAACACCTTGGCCCGCCAGAACCGCCTGGCTCCGGGCTCTCCGGATGGCTCGGCGTCCGGGGCAGGGGTGGTGGGGTCAGTGGCCTCAGGGGGAGTGTCCGTGTCCCCGTCGGTGTCGGTGTCGGTGTCGGTGGGGGCCTGCTCGGCGAGATCCGGTTTGGCGGTCAAGACGACTCCTCACGGCGGCGGGCGGCCCGGCCCGCCGCGATCCAGCCCACGATGCCACCACTCGCCACCACGGCGAGGAACATCGCGGCAATCAGCGGGACGGTGTTGATGGGGGTTCCGGACGCGGCCCGGGGGCCGGCCGCGTCCGCCGGTGAGCCGGTGGCTCGCGGGGTCCTGTCCGTTCCATCCGTCTCCTTCCTGTTCGTGCTGTCCTCCTTCGCGCCGGGTGTGCCGGTGCCAGGACGGTCGTTCGCGGAGGCAGGGCCGCCGGAGGCGCGGGGCCGGGCGGCGACGTCCTGGTGTGCGCCGCCAGGCCGCCCGGCGGCGTCCGGGTGGGGACCCGAGTCAGGGCCCGCGCCAGGGTCGGGTTCGGGGGCGCGGTCGGGGCAGGCGCGGAGCTTGGGCACGGAGGGCGGGCCGAGCGGCCCCGCGTACTCCTCGGCCGGCTGCGGCCCGCCGGGCACGCTGAAGACGAACGCCGTCTTGCCGTACACCGTGTCCCCGCGCCGGTCGCTGATGTCGTCGGACAGGCTCAGCGCGGTCGGCACGATGCTCAGCAGATGGTGCACGTTCCGCTCGGTCGCGGCCGAGAACGCCGGCCGGTGCGGCAGCCCGGCCGCCGTCAGCAGGCAGGAGAACCCCGGCCGTGACTTCCTGACGGCGTCGTCGAGCTGCGCGAACACCCCGGGCCCGTGGTCGAGGATGGCGTTGAGATCGGTACGGGACTCCCGCAACGCGGCCGTCACCGCGCTCAGGTCCGTGATCCCCGAGGCCAGCTGCCCGCGCTTGCCCGCCAGCGTGTGCGTGAGCCGGGTGAGCTGCACCGCCAGGTCGTCGAGCACCTCGGTGTTGTCGGCGAGCGTGCCGGTCAGGGTGTGGGCGTCCTCGATGATGCGCCTGATCGCGGGCGCCCGCCCGTCCAGCGCGACGGCCAGCTCGTGCACGATGGTGTCGGCGTCCTTCGGCGGGACCGCGTTCAGCAGCTTGCCGACGCCCTCGAACAGCTTCTTGTAGTCGAGCGGCACCGTCGTCCTGGCCAGCGGGATCGTGTCGCCGGCGGCGAGGACGGGCCCGGTCACGCCGGCGGCGGGCGGTGAGAGCTCCACGTACGGCTCCCCGATGGCCGACTTGCGGCGCACCTCGGCCGTGACGCCCTTGGGCAGCCGGATCTCCCTGTCGATGTCCAGCCCCACGACGATCCTGCCCGGCGCCAGCCGTACGTCACCGATCTTGCCGACCCGTACGCCCAGATAGGCCACGTCGAACCCGCGGATCAGCCCGGGGGAGGAGACGAACTCGGCCGAGACCCGGTACGGCCGCTCGATCGCGTCCAGCTTGATGATCGTGCTGAACGCCCAGACCGTCATGACGATCCCGAGCAGCACGAAGAAGCCGAGGTTGAGGTAGATGCGGTGTCTCATCGCGGCGGCTCCAGCAGCATGCGGAAGTCCTCCACCGGGTTGCGTACGGGCTCCTCGCGCACCGACGGCAGCACGCCCTTCAGCCAGACGTAGATCATCACCTGGCCGTTCACCGTGATCGGCGGCGCGTCGATGAACTTCTGCAGCTTGGCCACCAGCGCCTTCAGATCCTCCTTGCCCCGCTGCATGGACGAGGAGATGGCCTCCAGTTCGCGCAGCAGCGTGCGCAGCCGGGCGGCGTGGCGCGGGTAGACGGTGAGGTTGGCCTGCTCGGCCAGTTTCGTGAGCGCGACGATGGTCTTCCTCACGTGGCCGCGCCCGTGCGCGAGGCGTTCGGTGGCCGCGGCCAGCGTGCCGGGCAGCCGGTCGAGTTCGGCGCTGCCCTCGGCCAGGTCGTCGCCGAGCCTGGCCAGGGCGTCGATGCTGGTGCCGAGGTCCCGGCGGGCGGCCGCGTAGGCGTCGGTGACCTGCGCCGTCTGCCTGATCAGCCGGTTGACGTCGTCTCCCTGCCCGTCGAGCGCGGTCGAGGCGGCGTCGAGCACGGCGTTGACGTCCTGCGCGCCGAGTGCCTCGATGAGCGGCCCGGCCTTGGCGGTGACCTGCTCGATGTCCGGTTCGACCGAGGTGTCGGCGATGGTGGCGCCGTCCTTGAGGTAGGGACCCGAGGCCAGGTCCTTGCCCGTCGGCGGGCTGAGCAGCACGTAGTTCTCGCCCAGCACGGACGTCTTGGCCACGGTGGCGGTGCTGCCCTGGGGCACCCGGTGCGCGGACTGGACCGACATCGTCACCTTGGCCCGGTATCCCTGCAGCCGGATCTCGGTCACGGTGCCCACCCGCACGTCGGAGATCTGCACGCTGTGCCCGGCGACCAGGCTCTGCACGTCGTCGAAGACCGCGTACAGGGTCATGTCGCCGCTGGTCGCGCCGAGCGTCTGCAGCGAGCAGGACGCGGTCAGGGCGAGCGCCGCCAGCGCGGCCGGGATCCTGAGCCTCATCGCGCGCCTCCTCTCCGGGAGAAGGGACAGTTGCTCAGCCCGGCGGGCAGGCACGGCACCTCGCCCAGGTTCAGCGCGTCGAACAGCGGCGCCAGCCACGCCCTGGTCATCGCGTTGAGCACGATCCTGATCTTCAGGACGTGCTGCTCGCGGTCCCAGGAGTCGATCAGGATGTCGGAGAAGTCGGCCGCGCCCTTGACCGCCCGCGCCATGGAGTCGCTGTTGGCCCGGACGGTCAGCACCAGCTCGGCCAGCGTGCTCGCGGCCTGGGGAAGCCGTTCGGCGTACTGCTCGATGAGCACGTCGCCGCGCCGGACGAACCCGGCCATCGACGTGACGAAGCCGCGCAGCCGCCGCCGTTCCTCCGCCAGCATGGCGCTGGCCTCGGAGAAGGCGTCGATGGCGCCCGTCACCTGGCTCTCGCGCTCGTTGAGGCTGGTGGCCAGGTCGCTCAGCCCCTTTGCCAGGTCGATGAGCCGCTGGTCCTGCGCGGCCAGCACGCCGGTCAGCTCCGAGGTGTCGGCGATGGCGTTGTTGATCGTCTTGCCCCGGCCCCTGACGCCGTCGGCCAGGTCGCCCGCCACATCGCCGAGCCGTTCGTCGTCGAGCGCGTCGGTGAGCTTGGTGAACGCGTCGAGCGCGTCGTCGATCTCCACCGGCAGGTCCGTGCGCTCCAGCGGGATCGTCGCCCCGGCGGCGATCCGCCGGTCGCCGGGCTTCCACGGGGGGTAGAGGACGACGTTGCGCTCGCCGAGCGTGTTCTGCGGCGCGACCACGGCCTTGACGCCGGCGGGCAGCGGCACCTGGGGATCGATCCGCAGCTCCGCCCGCACCTTGTCCCCGTCGATCCTGATGGTGTCCACGTAACCCGCGTCGAGGCCCATGACCTTGACCCGCGCCTCCTCGTACAGGGAGGGCGCGGCGCGGAAGATCGCCACCAGCCGGTACGGCTCCGCCCCCGTCACCGAGCACCCGGACGCCAGGAGCGCCCACCCCAGCAGCACCGCCACCAGCCGTGTCATTTGTCGCTCTTCCTGTCCTTGGCGATGGCCCCCAGCACCTCCGGGTTGATCGGCCCCAGGCCGGTGGCGATGGCCTCCAGCCACGGCCCCTGCCCGCCCATCGTCGACAGGCCGGAGAACGTCGGCCCCGCCCACGCCAGCAGTGAGTTGAGCCGCTCGTTGCTGCCGCTGAGCCGGGTGGTGATCGCCGCGTTGTCGTCGAGGACCTGGACGAGCGACTTCTCGTGCTCGTTGATCAGCCGGGTCGTGCTCTGCACCAGGTCGCTGCCGTCGCCGAGCAGCGTGCGCAGCTCGGCGCGGCGCTCGCGCAGCTCGTCCAGCATCACCTCGACGGCGTCGATGAGCCGCCCGAGCTGCGCGTCCTTCTTCTTCAGCACGTCCATGATCCGGGTGCCGTTGTCGAGCAGCCGCTGGAGCTGCGGCTCGCTCTTGCTGATCGTGTCGGACAGGTCGCCGATGTTGTCCAGCAGGCGGGTGACGCGCCCCTTCTTGAAGGTGTCCAGCTTGTCCAGCTCGGCGAGCAGGTCGTCCACGGCGTCGGTGTCGAGCCGCTCGACGAGCCGGGTCGCGTCCTTGATGGCGTCGTTGATCAGCGTGGGCACGCCGGTCCGCCGCACCGGGATGCGCCGCCGGTCCTCGGGCAACTGGTCCAGGTACGGAGGTGTGACCGGTCCTGTGAGCTTGACGTACCGGCCGCCGAGCAGGTTGGACAGGGCGACGTCGGCGCGGGTGGCCCGGCCGAGGCGCACGCCGTCGTCCACCCTCCAGGTGACCACCACGTGGCCCTGCGCGTAGTCGGCGCGCACCTCGGTGACCTCGCCCACCCGCACCCCGGCCACCCGCACGTCGTTGCCGGTGCGCAGCCCGCCGGAGTCGGTGAACACGCCCGACATGGTGTAGCCGCCCTCCAGCAGGCCCAGGTTGCCGACGAGGAACGTGGTGACGAGGATCGCGCCGAGCACGGCCAGCGACACCAGGCCGACGGCGTACCTGTTGCGGTCCCTGAACGACTTGAGCGCCATCAGCGGCCCACCAGCAGCTTCCGCAGGTCCTTCTCGCTCTGGATCCTCGTGTTGCGCAGCGGCGGAGGCGTCTGCATGCCGTAGGGGCACGGGGCGGCGTTCAGCGCCACGCAGGGGACCGCGGTGATGAAGTAGTGGCCGCGGTTGACGCTCGAGTACGCCCGCGCGAACAGCGGCTGGAACGTGCTGACCGTCTTGTCGATCTTGCCGACGTTCCGCCTGATGCCGCCGGTCAGCCCGGACAGGTTGTCCACCAGGCGGCCGAGCTCGCCGGCGTTCTTGCCGAGCACCTCGTTGGAGGTGTGGACGGTGGCCGACAGCTCCACCAGCGCGTCGTCCACCAGCTCGCGGTTGTCGGCGAACGCCTCCGTCAGCGTGACCAGGTTGTCCACCAGCCGCTCGATCTGCCGGTCCCGCCTGGCGACCACGCCGGTGACGGTGGCGTAGTCCTTGAGCAGCTGCTCGATGGTCTTCTTGCGCTCGTCGACCGTGGTCGTGATCGCGTTGACGTTGTCGAGCAGGCGCGGGATGTTGTGCTGGTTGCCCTTGAGCGACTTGGCGGCGGCCGTCAGGAGCTGGTTGATCTGGTCGGGGTCGAGGCTGCGGGTGAGCGGGCCGAGGTCGCTGATCAGCTCGCCGATGTCCACGACGGACGAGGTGCGCGTGAGGCGCGCCCCCGGTGGCAGCCGGCCGGGCGCGGTGCCGGGCAGCAGGTAGACGACGCGCTGGCCGACGGCGTTGCGCCAGCGTACGGCGGCCTCGGTGTCGGTCGGCACCCTGACCGCGTCCTGCACCTCCATGGTCACCTCCGCCCGGCCGTTCACGACCCTGATCGTGTCCACCTGGCCGACCGGAGCTCCGGCGATCTTCACCTGGTCGCCCTCATTCAGGCCCGACACGTCGTCGAACACGGCGACCAGCCGGTAGCCGCCGCCCGTGCTCACCCGCTCGATCTGCACCGCGATCACCACGATCAGCGTGAGGGTGAGGCCGATGAACAGCGCGAACCGCACGAGGGTCCAGCGGCGGCGCAGGCGTTCCACGTCAGCGCCTCCCGTCGGTCGGGCCGCAGGCACCCACGATCAGCTCGCAGACGTCGGTGGCGATGAACGCCTCCACCTGCAACTGGCGGTTGCCGCCCGGACCCGGCGCCTCGATCAGCTCGTTGAGCAGGTCCACCAGCCGGTTGAGTCCGCGTACGCCGTCTCCGGCCAGGCCGAGCTGGGCGTAGATGAGCGCGGCGACCCGCTCGCCCGAGTGCACCCCGGCCCGCAGGTTCCCGCGATGCTTGGCCAGGCCGTGCGAGACCTGCCCGGAGACCGAGGTGACCTCCTGGAGCAGGGCGCGTACCTTGTCGGCCCGCTTGAGCAGGTCCGGGGTGATGACGTTGACGTCGGAGGAGATGGAGACGAGCTCGTCGCCCTTGTCCGACAGCGCCGTGCCGAGCAGTGCCGCGTCGTGCAAGAACTGTCGTGCCCGAGCCCGGTGCCGGTGCGCGACGCCGACGACCGTGCCGGCGTCGCCGATCAGCTCGCGCAGGTTCTCGCCCTCGCCCTCCAGCCCCTTGGCCAGGGTGTGCACGATGACCGTGACCTCGCGCGGGTCCACCGCGTCCAGGCCCCGGTAGGCGTCGCCGAGCGTGTCGGACAGGTCCAGCGGCTCCTCGGTGTCGGTGATGACGGCGCCGGCGGACAGGTACGGGCCGGTCGTCTCACCGGAGCCGGGCCGCAGCTCGACGAACTTGGGGCCGAACACCGACGCCGGCTCCACCGAGGCCACCGCGGTCGTGGGCACCCTGACCCCAGGATCGACGTGCATGGTCACCACGGCCCTGCCCTTGGCGTCCAGCGCGATGCCCGTCACGTCGCCGACCGTGATGCCGCGGATCTTGACCGGCGAGGCGGTGTCGAGGCCCTGCCCGGCCCGGCCGAACACGGCGTCGATGCGGGTGCCGCGTAACTCGGTGGTGGTGCGCACCACGTACAGGGTGGCCGCGGCGAGCACCGCCAGCACGGCGAGCGCGATGCCCATCCGGGCGGCGAGGGGGAGTTGAGCTCGGGTCACCGGCCTCATCCCGTCAGCGGTATGTTGCCGCCGCCGCCCCAGAACAGGTACGACAGCAGCAGGTTGAGCAGCACGATCGTGACGATCGACTGGCGGATGGCCCTTCCCGCCGCCACCCCCACGCCCACGGGCCCGCCGGTGGCGTGGAAGCCGTGGAAGCAGTGGATGACGATGACTGTGAAGGCGAACACGGCGACCTTGGCGACGCTGAACAGGATGTCGCTGACCGGCAGATACAGGTAGAAGTAGTAGTCGTAGACCCCGGGCGCCAGCCCGAACAGCACCGTGCACATGAGCCGGGTGGCGAAGAAGCTGGCGAACAGCGCGATCAGGTAGATCGGCACCAGCGCCAGCAGCGCCGCCACGACCCGGGTGCAGATCAGGTAGGTGAAGGCGTTGATGCCCATCACCTCCAGCGCGTCGATCTCCTCCGAGATCCGCATCGCGCCGAGCTCCGCCGTGAACGACGAGCCGACCTGCGCCGCCAGCGCCGTGGCCGCGATGATCGGGGTGATCTCGCGGACGTTGGCGAAGCTGCCGACCAGGCCCATGAACGACTCCGCGCCGATGGCCTGCAGCCCCTGGTAGCCCTGCAGCCCCACGGTCGCGCCCACGACGAACGCCATCGTGAACACCACGAAGACCATGCCGCCGCCGATGACGGTGGCCCCGACGCCCACCACGACGTCGCTGACCTGGCGCAGGACGACCTTGCCGTACTTGAGCCGCAGCACCACGTCGCGGACGGAGTAGAACAGGACCTTCCACACGAACAGCGGCCAGTCGGCCAGGGCCGCGAACCGCTCGGCGGCGTCCCGCCCCCTGAGGGCGAGTCTGAGGCCGGCCGTCCGCGTCGCCATCAGCAGGTCACCATCACAGCGACCTCGGCGGGTAGGCCAGGAAGTACACGGCCGAGATCACGTAGTTGAACGTGAACACCAGCATGAACGTCACCACGGTCGCCTGGTTGACCGCCCGCCCCACGCCCACCGGGCTGGTCGCGCACGTCATGCCCTTGTAGCAGGCCACCCCGGCCGCGATGAAGCCGAAGATCCACGCCTTGAACAGCGTCACGTACAGGTCGGAGGCCACGACCAGGGACAGCGCGCCCTCGAAGTACGCGCCGGGCGTGACGCCCTGCACGATCACGTTGAAGAAGTAGCCGCCGGTCGCGCCCGCCAGGATGACCAGCGGGCACAGGCACACCGCGATCGTGCTGGCCGCCCACATGCGCGGCGTGACCAGGCGGTGGATCGGGTTGACCGACATGACCTCCATCGCGCTCAGCTCGTCGCGGATGTGGCGGGCGCCGATGTCGGAGGTCATGGCGCTGCCGCCGGCCCCGGCGATCAGCAGCGCGCTGGCCAGCGGCGCCACCTCGCGGATCAGGCCGACGAAGACGGCGATGCCGGTGGCCGAGCCGGCGCCGAGCTGCCGGGCCAGCTCACCCACCTGCAGCGCCACGGTCGCGCCGAGCGGCAGGGAGACCAGGAGCACAGGGACGCTGGTGATGCGGGCCAGGAACCAGCACTGGTCGACGAACTCCCACCACCAGCGCCTGACGTCCCAGCTCCGGCGCAGGCCCTCCAGGACGATGACGAACAGGTCTCCGACCTGGCCGAGGGCCGAGCCGGCGCGGCGTCCGACGTACCCGGACCAGGCCATCACCACCTCCGCCGCCTACGGATTGGCAACCCTACTGACGGGTTGTCCAGTAGGCCATGGCTTGGCGGGAATTTGCGGAAAAGGTATGAGGGCCGGGCCGCGCCTTGTCAGCCACGTACGAAACGTGACCGCTCCGTTACAGCTGTTGCAGCGCTGCCATCCAGGACTCGATCCCGTCGGGGTCGCGGGGAAGCGCGGACGACATCAGCCGGGCCCCGTCGGACGTGATCACCAGGTCGTCCTCGATCCGGATGCCCATGCCGCGCAGCTCCTCCGGCAGCGTCAGGTCGTCCGGCTGGAAGTACAGGCCGGGCTCCACGGTCAGCACGTTGCCCTCCTCCAGCACGCCGTCCAGGTAGACCTCGGCCCGCGACCTGGCGCAGTCGTGCACGTCGAGGCCCAGCATGTGGCCGCTGCTGCACAGCGTGTAGCGCCGGTACAGGCCCGTCTCCATGAGCGTGTCGACGCTCTCCTTCAGCAGGCCCCAGTCGCGCAGCCCCTCACAGATCACCCGCATGGCCGCCAGGTGGAAGTCACGGAAGCGGGCGCCGGGCCGCAGCGTGGCGATGGCCGCCTCCTGCGCCTGGTAGACCAGCTCGTACGCCTGCCGCTGCACGCTCCCGAAGCGGCCCGACAGCGGGAAGGTGCGGGTGACGTCGGCCGTGTAGAGCGTGTCCGACTCGACGCCCGCGTCCATCAGCAGCAGGTCGCCGCGGTCGAGCGGGCCGTCGTTGCGGATCCAGTGCAGCACGCAGGCGTGCGCCCCGGCGGCCACGATGCTGTCGTAGCCGGTCGCGTTGCCCTCCAGCCTGGCCCGCAGCCCGAAGACGCCCCCCAGGTAGCGCTCGCCGCGCGGGTGGCCGAACGCCTGGGGGAGCGCGCGTACGACGTCCTCGAAGCCGCGCGCGGTCGCGTTCACGGCCGACTGCAGCTCGCCGACCTCCCACTCGTCCTTGACCAGCCGCATCTCCGACAGGTACGCCTCCAGCTCCGCGTCACCCTCGCCCCTGGGGGCGGCGGCGTCCACGGAGGCGTCCACGCCCCGCAGCACCCTGGCCGGGCGGCCGAGCTCCAGGTCGCGGATGTGGGCGCACTCGACCTGGTGGAGTGCCGCCGCCTCGGCCAGGTCGGGGCGCGGTCCGGCCCAGAACTCGCCGTAGCGGCGGTCACGGTAGAACTCCTGGCCCTCCTCGCGCGGGGCGCGCGGCCTGACGTACAGCACCGCCTCGCCGGACGGCTCGATCACCAGCACGTCGTCCGACTCGCTCGCCCCGGTCAGGTACGCGTACGCGCTGTGCGGCCGGAACCGGAAGTCGCTGTCGTTGCTGCGCACCTTCAGCGTGCCCGCGGGGATCACCAGCCGCTCACCCGGGAACCGCTGCGCCAGCGCGGCCCGCCGCTTGGCCGCCCACGGGGCGATCGGCCGAGGGGCGTCCTGCCCCGTTCTCTGTGGGGCCCAGCCGGTGCGCATGAACGCGGCCAGTTCGTCGGTGACGGGCAGATCGTGGCTTCCGATGTTGAGCGCCTCGGCCATGGAGCGTTCCTTGAGTGGTATGTCGGTCGATGTCGTGATCCAGTACAGGGAGCAGCCTACGGGACCGCTTGACTCCGGGCCCGAGGGGTTGTTTGCCTGGACGCAGGCCTGGAACACTGAGGGCAAGAGGTGGTGGTGCACATGCTCATCGGGACGATCCTTCGTGGCAAGGGCAGTGACGTGACGACCGTGACGCCCGCGGCCACGGTACGCGAGCTGCTCGCCCAGCTCGCCGAGCACAACATCGGCGCCGTCGTCGTCTCCTCCGACGGGATCACCATCGAAGGGATCGTCTCCGAGCGCGACGTGGTCCGGCGCCTGCACGACCGCGGCGCCGCCATCCTCGACGCCCCGGTCTCCTCGATCATGACCACCGAGGTGACCACGGTCGGTCCCGGAGAGAACGTCGACTCGCTCCGGCAGACCATGACCACGCAGCGCTTCCGGCACATGCCGGTGGTCGACGGCGGCCGGCTGGTCGGCATCGTCAGCATCGGCGACGTGGTCAAGAGCGCGATCGAGGAACTGGAGACGGAGAAGGCGTCACTCGTCGACTACCTGCATCGTTGACAGCATCGTTGACAGGGATGGGACCCTTGGTCCGTGATGTACGGGCCGCCCCCTCCTGACCATCAGCGGGTACCTGAGTACCCCCGGGCCACGAGCAGCCCGCCGATCATCGTGCTCGTCTCCGGGCTCGCCGCACTGCTGGGCTTCCTGCTGGGCGTCCTGGTCGGGTTCGGCGCGCAGACGACCTCCGCCGAGGAGCCGGCGCCGCGGGTCACGGTGACGGTCGAGGAGAGCCCGACCGGCGCGCCGGAGACCGCCGCGACGCCGCCCCAGGACCCGCAGTCCACGCCCGGTCAGACGCTCCCGGGCCAGACCCCACCTGGGCAGACGCCGCCGGGCCAGACGCAGCCCGGACAGACGCAGCCAGGTCAGACGCAGCCAGGTCAGACGCAGCCCGGACAGACCTCGCCCGCGACGCCTCCCGGACAGGCCACCCCGCCCGGAAGCGGCAACGCGACGACACCCGCGCTGAACGGCGCCACCCTGCGCACCCTCGTCGTCGGCACCGACATCCAGCCCGGCACCTACCGCACCACCGGCCCCACCGCCGGGTTCCCGCTCTGCTACTGGGCCAGGCTGAAGAGCACGACCGGCGACGTCATCGCCTCCGGCATGCCGACGGGGCCCGCCAGCGTCACCATCCTGCCCACGGACAAGGCCTTCCAGACCGGGGGTTGCGTCGAGTGGAGCAAGGCGTAACTTTCTGCCGGAAACTCTGGACAACAGCGCAGAAACGCGCAATTCTGCTCACCGGCAGAAAGGAGGCACGCACCAGCGTGCTGGCGTGACGCCCTGCGGTCATGGGCCACGCCACTCCGGCGTCCCTGGCCAGGACGCAGGACGGAGAGTGCGGAACAGCACGCGTCGCCACCGATCCCGAATGGTTTTCGTTCGCGAGGAGTGTCCATGCGTCTGTCCGCTCTCATCTCCGCCGCCGCCCTGGCGGCCGTCACCGTCGTCACCTCCCTCACCACCGCCCCGGCCGCCAGCGGGGCCGCCTCTGGAGCTTCAGAGGCTGCCTCCGGGGCCGCCGCGCTGCCCAGCCCGGTCGCGTGCAACGGCTGCTGGAAGCCCGCGCTCAACACGAGCTGGGACTGGCAGCTCATCGCCCTGCCGAAGAAGCCGTATCCCGACGTGCAGCTGTTCGACATCGACGGCTTCGACGCCGCCGACTCCGGCACCATCGTCCAGTCCCTCAAGGCCGACAAACCAGGCCGTCGCGTCGTCTGCTACGTCAGCGCCGGCACGTACGAGGACTGGCGCCCCGACGCCGGTCGCTTCCCCGCCGCGGTCCTCGGCGACCCGCTGGAGGACTGGGAGGGCGAGCGGTGGCTGGACATCCGCCGCTTCACCGGCGAGCTCGGCGCGATCATGAAGGACCGGCTCGACATGTGCAAGGCGGCCGGGTTCGACGCCGTCGAGCCCGACAACGTCGACGGCTACACCAACGACACCGGCTTCCCGCTCACCGCCGCCGACCAGCTCGCCTACAACGCCTGGTTCGCCAACGAGGCGCACAAGCGCGGGCTGTCGGTGGCGCTGAAGAACGACGTCGCGCAGATCCCGCAACTGCTGCCGTACTTCGACTTCGCGATCAACGAGGAGTGCTGGGAGCACTCCGAGTGCACCACCGCCCAGAACGGCGGCGGGTACGGCTACGACCAGTTCGTCAAGGCCGGCAAGGCCGTCTTCCAGGTCGAGTACAACCTGGCCACGTCCAAGTTCTGCGCGAAGTCCAACGCCCAGAACTTCAACTCGCTGAAGAAGACCTACGACCTCGACGGCTACCGCGTGGCCTGCCGGTAGCACAGGCGTTTGCACTGGTAGGGCGAGCGTAGGAGGATGCGCTCAGCCCACCAAGGAGGAAGACATGTCGGTGTTGCAGAGCTTCGTGGACAGCGTGCGCAACGGGGCGATCGAGGTCATCGACCTCACCGCTCCGCTGACGGCGCAGACGCCGATCCTGCAGCTGCCCGAGCCGTTCGGCAACACGATCCCGTTCCGGCTGGAGGAGATCAGCCGGTACGACGATCGCGGCCCGGCCTGGTACTGGAACGACATCCACACCGGCGAGCACACCGGCACCCACTTCGACGCCCCCGTGCACTGGGTCACCGCCCGCGACGGCGAGGACGTCTCCCAGGTGCCCGCGCGCAGCCTCATCGCGCCCGCCGTGGTGCTCGACCTGGCCGCGGAGGCGTCGAAGGACCCCGACTTCCTTCTCCAGATCGACCACGTCAAGGAGTGGGAGCGGGCCAACGGCCCGCTCCCCGAGGGCGGCTGGCTGCTCTACCGCACCGGCTGGGACGCCCGCTCCGCCGACCAGGCCGCCTTCCTGAACGCCGACGAGACCGGCCCCCACACACCCGGCATCTCGGTCGAATGCGCCCAGTGGCTGGCCGCCGAGACCCCCATCCTCGGGCTCGGCGTCGAGACCGTGGGCACCGACGCGGGCGCGGCCCACTCCTTCGACCCGCCGTTCCCCTGCCACTCCTTCCTGCTCGGCGCGGGCAAGTACGGCCTCACCCAGCTGCGCAACCTCGACCGTCTGCCGGTGACCGGCGCCGTCGTGGTCGCGCCGCCGCTGCCCATCGAGGGCGGCTCGGGCAGCCCCGTGCGCGTGCTCGCCCTGGTCGAGCGTTGATCGTCGCCGAGGCCGTGGGCCGGGTCCTGGCCGCGTGCGGGGCCGGGACCGCCTTCGGGGTGGTCGGCAGCGGCAACTTCCACGTCACCAACGCCCTCGTGGCGGCCGGCGTGCGGGTCGAGCGGTCCTGGAGCGCGGACGGCCTGGA
>NZ_BAAAMU010000042.1:0-43423 GCF_039529435.1 Nonomuraea maheshkhaliensis | reverse complement strand
CGCTTCGTCGCCGCCCGCCACGAGGGCGGGGCCGCCTCCATGGCCGACGCCTACGCCAGGATGAGCGGCCGGGTCGGCATCGTGTCGGTGCACCAGGGGCCGGGGCTCACCAACGCCATGACCGGCATCACCGAGGCCGCCAAGAGCCGCACGCCGCTGATCGTCCTGGCCGGCGAGGCCACCGAGCCCCAGTCGAACTTCCACATCGACCAGCCGGCCCTGGCCGTCGCGGTGGGCGCGGTGGCGATGCGCGTCACGGCCGCCGCGGACGTGGTGGAACAGGTGGTACGGGCGTATCAGGTGGCCGTGGGGGATCGTCGCACGGTCGTCCTGAACCTGCCGCTCGACGTCCAGTCCACCCCCTGCCCCGACCTGGACCCCGCCACCCTGACCGCCCGGACCACGCGCCTCCTCACCACAGCGACCGGCCGGTCCGTCACCACACCGCCTGGATCGCCCGCCACCGCCTCTACCGGGCCGTCCACCGAGGCGCCGGCCGCCGGGCCTGAGCTGTCGTCCTCCACGGAGGTGCCGTCGGCGGAAAACGGACTGCTGGAGCTGGTACGGGCGCTGGAGACGGCGCGGCGGCCGGTGTTCATCGCCGGGCGGGGTGCCCGGGGGGCTCGCCGGGAGCTGGAGGAGCTGGCCGAGCGGACCGGGGCCCTGCTGGCGACCTCCGCCGTGGCCAAGGGGCTCTTCCGCGGCAGCCCGTGGGACCTCGACGTCTCCGGCGGCTTCGCCACGCCCCTGACGGCCGAGCTGATCCGCGCCGCCGACCTCGTCGTCGGCTGGGGCTGCGCTCTGAACATGTGGACCACCCGGCACGGCTCCCTGATCTCGCCCGGCACGCGGGTGGCGAAGGTGGACCTCGACCCGGGGGCGCTCAAGACACACGTGCCCGCCGACGTGGGCGTGGCAGGCGACGTGGCGGAGGTGGCCAGGTCGCTGACCGCCCAGGTGCGGGGCGGCGCGCAGGGTTACCGCTCGCCGGAGCTCGCCCGCCGCATCGAGGCCGAGGGGCGCTGGCGGGCGGTCCCGTACGAGGACGAGAGCGGCGACGGCCGGATCGACCCGAGGACGCTCACCATCGCCCTCGACGACCTCCTGCCCCAGGACCGGATCGTCGCCATCGACTCCGGAAACTTCATGGGATATCCGTCGATGTTCCTCGACGTCCCCGACGAGAACGGGTTCTGCTTCACCCAGGCGTTCCAGTCGATCGGGCTCGGCCTGGCGACCGCGATCGGCGCCGCCGTGGCCCGCCCCGACCGGCTGCCGGTGGCCGCGCTCGGCGACGGCGGCGCGCTCATGGGGCTGGCCGAGCTGGAGACCGTGGTCAGGCTCGGCCTGCCGATGGTGATCGTGGTGTACGACGACGAGGCGTACGGCGCCGAGGTGCACCACTTCGGCCCGCACGGCCACCCGCTGGACACGGTCCGGTTCCCCCCGGCCGACCTGGCCGCCATAGCCCGCGGCCACGGCCTGGCCGCCGTGACCGTCACCGGGCCCGGGGATCTGGCGGGCGTGGCGGAGTGGGTCGCGGGCGAGCGGGACCGCCCGCTGCTGGTGCAGGCCAAGGTGACCCGGGAACGCGGCTCGTGGTGGCTGGAGGAGGCGTTCAAGGGCCACTGATCCAAGGGGCCCTGATCAGAGCTTGCGGAAGGCGCGGGACTCCTCGGCCGCCTCCAGCACCTCGGCCAGCGACGAGGCCGAGCACGCCGCCGCCTCGGGCGCGATCACGCCCTCCACGAACGGCACGTCCGCCACCACGACCCGCTCCTCCACCTCCAGCAGCCGGGCGGTCAGCACGGAGCTGCCCAGGTCGGGGATGAGCACCACCCCGTGGCCCTGGTCGACGCTGCGCACCGCCGCCTCGACGCGGTCGAAGGAGGTGCCCAGTCCGTTGTCCGCGGTCCCGCCGGCCGCCGCCACGGGGGCGTCCTGCCCCGCGATCCCGAGGGCCAGGGCCATCGCCTCGGCCGCCAGCCCGGCACTGTGCGAGATCAGCACCACGCCCACCATCAAACCGCCTCCGCAGCCCGTCCAGCGGCAGCCCGCCCCGCGGCAGCCTCTCCAGCAGCAGTGCCTCCCCCGGCGGCCCGTTCCCCAGCAGCCCGTTCCGCGACAGTCCGTCCGGTCACGGGCCTATCCCGCCACGGTGGCGAGCGCCGTCATGAACAGCACCGCCGAGGCCGCCCCCGGATCCTCGTGCCCGATGCTGCGCTCACCCAGGTAGCTGGCCCGTCCCTTGCGCGCCTGCATCGGGATCGTCGCCTTGGCGCCCTCGGCGGCCGCGCGGGCCGCCTGGTCGAGCGCCTCCCTGACACTCACGCCATCGCGTACGGCCAGCGCCAGCGCACGGGAGGCCGGGGCTAGGGCGTCCACCATGGTCTTGTCGCCCAGGGCCGCCTTGCCGAGCCGCTCGACGGCCACCACCCCCGCCTCGAACGCCGCCGAGAACCCGGCCAGCGTCACCGGCGTCAGCAGCGCCTTGCCCATCTGCCGGAACACCGATCCGTACAGGGGCCCCGAGGCGCCGCCGACCCGGCGGATCAGCGTCGTGCCCGCCGTCGTCAGCACGGCCGCCGGCGACTCCGGCGCGGAGTCGGCCAGGGCCTTGCAGACCTCGGTGAGGCCGCGGTCGAGGTTGGTGCCGTGGTCGGCGTCGCCGATGGCCGCGTCGAGCCGGGTCAGGCGGTCGCGCTCCTCGCGTACGAGCCGGGCCGTCTCCTCGAACCAGGCCACGAACAGGTCGGTGTCCATCAGCGCCCCCAGCGCAGCGCGGGCGTCTCGACCGGCGCGTCCCACAGCCGGGTCAGCGCGTCGTCCAGCAGGCAGACCGAGACCGAGAAGCCCTGCATGTCCAGACTCGTCACATAATTACCCACCAGCGAGCGTGTCACCCGGGCTCCCTTGCCCTTGATGAACGCGGCCACCTCCGCGAACACGACGTACAGCTCCATGAGCGGCGTCCCGCCCATGCCGTTGACCATGACCAGCAGGTCGCCCCGTAGCGGCTGGTCGCGGTGCACGGCCTCCATCGCCACCCCGGCCAGCTCGCGCGCCGGCGCCAGCGGCACCCTGGCCCGCCCCGGCTCGCCGTGGATGCCGATGCCCAGCTCCACCTCCGTCTCCGGCAGGTCGAAGGTGGGCTTGCCGGCGGACGGGGTGGTGCAGGAGGTCAGGGCGATGCCGAAGGACCTGCTGCGCTCGTCCACCTCCTGCGCGACGGCCGCGACCTCGGCCAGCGGCGCGCCCTCCTCGGCCAGCGCCCCCGCGATCTTCTCCACGAACAGCGTCGCCCCGGTGCCGCGGCGGCCGGCCGTGTAGAGCGAGTCCTGGACGGCGACGTCGTCGTCCACCAGCACGCTCGCCACCTCGACGCCCTCGACCAGCTCGGCGGCCATCTCGAAGTTGAGCACGTCGCCGGTGTAGTTCTTGACGATGTGCAGCACCCCGGCGCCGCCGTCGACCCTCATGGTGGCCTCGATGATCGGATCGGGCACCGGCGAGGTGAAGATCTCGCCGGCGCAGGCGGCGTCGAGCATGCCGTGACCGACGAAACCGACGTGCAGCGGCTCGTGGCCGGAGCCGCCGCCGGAGACCAGGCCCACCTTCCCGCGGCGCGGGCCCTGCGCCCGGTAGACCACGTGGTCGCGGATCCGCAGCGAGGGGTGGGCCGCGGCCATGCCGTTCAGCGCGTCTTCAACGACGGATTCTGCCGTGTTGAGCAGCTTCTTCATGGTCAAAACATCTGCCCGTTCTCACGACCGCGCAAGCGTCGTAGCGTGAGCGGAGTGGATATCGTCTACAGCCCCTTCGACGCCGAGACCAACGCCGACCCCTATCCCGTCTACGCGCGACTGAGGGCGGAAGCACCGCTCTACCACAACGCCGAGCTCGGTTTCTGGGCACTGTCCCGGCACGCCGACGTCTCGGCCGCCCTCGCCGACAGCGCGCTGCTGTCCAGCGACCACGGCCCCATGCTGGAGGCGGGCGCCTCGGGGCCCGAGGCACGCCGGTTCCTGTCGTTCGTGGCGATGGACCCGCCCGAGCACACCCGGATGCGCGCGGCCATCTCCAAGGGCTTCACCCCGCGCAGGGTCGCCGCCCTGGAGCCCATGATCAGGGAGATCGCGCGCGAGCACATCGTCCGGGCGGTGGAGCGGGGGACGTTCGACTTCGCCCGCGACATCGCGGCCAGGCTGCCGCTGGACGTGATCTCCGAGCTGGTGGGCGTGTCACCGTCCGAGCGCGCGGGCGTACGCCGGGACTTCGGGGCCCTGGTCGGGTACGGGCTCGACAGCGGCACGGCCCACGACGGGCTCAAGAGCCTGGTCTCCCTGGGCGGCTACTACGCCTCGATCATCGCGGAACACCGGGCCGACCCGCGCGACGACCTCGTCTCCGTCCTCGTCGCGGACGACGAGCTGACCGAGGACGACATCACGGCGTTCCTGTTCCTGCTGATGGGCGCGGGCGCGGAGACCACCACCCACCTGCTCAGCGCCGCCTGGTACTGGGCGTGGCGCAACCCGGACCAGCGCGCCGCCGCCTTCGGCGGGGCGATCACGCCGTGGATGGAGGAGTCGCTGCGTTACGACACCCCGGCCCACGGCACCGCCCGCCGTCTCACCCGCGAGAGTGAGTGGTACGGCGTCCGCGTCCCGGAGAACGCCAAGATGTGGCTGCTGATCGGCTCGGCCAACCGCGACGAGCAGGTCTTCCCCGACGCCGGCGTCTATGACCTGAGCCGCGACACCGCCCGTTCGCTCAGCCTCGGCGTCGGCCGCCACTACTGCCTCGGCGGCCCCCTCGCCCGGCTGGAGGCCCGGGTGGCGCTGGAGGAGCTGACGAAGGCCGTCTCGCCCGGTTACGACATCGACCCGGCCGGCATCAGGAGGACCGCGCACGGCAACGTCAGGGGCATGGTCAGCCTCCCGACGTCCGTGAAACCCGCCTGAGTACGTTACCTTCTGCTCATGGCTGAGATCGTGTACCCGCCGGTGATCGCCGCCGCGCGGACCCTGTTTCGCGTGCTCGACATCAAGTTCCACCTGGAGGGGACCGAGCACGTGCCGCGCACCGGGGGAGCGGTGCTGGTGAGCAACCACATCAGCTACCTCGACTTCATCTTCGCCGGGTTCGCCGCGCTGCCGTCGAAGCGGCTGGTGCGCTTCATGGCCAAGCAGGACGTGTTCGACAACCGGATCTCGGGGCCGCTGATGCGCGGCATGCACCACATCCCGGTGGACCGGGAGGCGGGGGCCGGCTCCTACGCCACGGCGCTGCGCATGCTGAAGGCCGGTGAGGTCGTGGGCGTGTTCGCCGAGGCGACGATCAGCCGGTCGTTCACGGTCAAGGAGATCAAGAACGGCGCCATCCGGATGGCCCAGGCCACTGGCACGCCCGTCATCCCGGTGGCGCTGTGGGGCGACCACCGGCTGTGGACCAAGGGGCGGCCGCGCAACCTGCTGCAGCGGCACGTGCCGGTCACCATCCTGGTCGGCGAGCCGATGCACCCCAAGCGCGGGGAGAACGTCAACGACCACACCGCCGACCTGCACCGGCGCATGTCGGAGCTGGTGGACCGGGCGCAGCGCACCTATCCGGAGGTGCCGCAGGGGGTGTGGTGGCAGCCGGCCCACCTCGGCGGCACCGCGCCGACCCCGGAGGAGGCGGCCGCGATGGACGCCGCCGAGGCCGAGGCCCGCGCCAAGAAGGACTGACCTCCCGCAGGCCACCCCCGGGATGCAGGACCGGCCGTCCCGGTAGGGCCGGCCGGTGGGTCACCCGGCCGTGATGGCCGGTGTGGGGCAGCCAGCCGTGATGGCCGACCGGCCCGAACCAGAGCGGCCGAGGGTCAGATGGCCGCCTGGTAGGCGCTGGCGCGCATGCCCGCGAGCAACCCCGCCGTCTGCTCCGGCGTGTAGCGGCGCACGGGGTCGTGGTGCAGCAGGCCCTCGATGAGCGGCCGCATCACCCCGGCCCGCCGCGGCGGCGGGTAGGGGCCGCTGCGCGCCATGCCGAGGACGGTGGCGGCGTCCTGGCCGGGGTAAGGAGGCTGGCCCTCGATGGCGCTGTAGAGCGTCGCGCCGAAGGACCACATGTCGGCCTCCTTGCTGGCCGGCCCGCCGTGCAACCGCTCGGGGGCCATGAAGGCCGGAGTGCCGCGCAACCGCCGCGAGGTCGTCATGCGGATGTCACCCTCGGCGGTCGCTATCCCGAAGTCGGTCAGCACCACCCGGTCACCCGTCAGCATGACGTTGGCGGGCTTGACGTCGCGATGCAGCACGCCCGCCTGGTGGGCGGTGCGCAGTGCCGCGAGCAGGTGCTGCCCGATCGCCGCCACCGATTGGGCGGGCAGGGTGCCCACCTGTGACAGCAACTGGTGCAGCGAGAGCCCGTCAAGGTATTCCATCACGATCCAGAGCTTGCCGCCCTCCTCGATCAGGTCATGCACCGTGACGATGTTGGGATGCGTCAGCCCGGCGGCCATCCTGGCCTCGCGCAGCACCCGGCGGCGGACCATCTCGGCCTCACCGGCCAAGGTCAGCTCCTTAAGCGCCACCGTACGGTGGAGGAGCTGATCGAACGCCCGCCAGACGACTCCCATACCCCCACGACCGGCCTCCTCGTTCAGGAGGTACCGTCCGCCGATCTCCCGCATACCATCCCCTCTAGCTCGGGGATAATCATGTCACCTCAGCACAGGCTCTTGGGTGCCTAACGTGATCCGGACATGTCGGAAAGTGCAGCTGTGCTGGTCAGAGGCCCAGAAATTTGATCTGACAAAGCGCGCCGCACCAGTCCGACACCGACCAAACATACTCCAGTCGCGCCCACGAGGACGGCTCCAAGCCCGGCGAACTCGGCCACGACGCCTCCCGCGGCCGCCCCGAGCGGCATCCCACCCATCCCGACGAGCCGATATGCCGAGTTGACCCGCCCGAGCAATCTCGCGGGAATCAGCCGCTGCCGGGCGGAGATCACCAGCACGTTGCCCCCGGCGCCGACCACCCCCCACAGCACGGCGGTCGGATAGAGCGTCCAGGGGGACGGTACGATCACCGGCACCAGCAGCAGCAGGCTGGTGACCAGCCAGCAGCAGACCAGCGTCCTGAACTCCCCGAACACCCCCGCGGCCCGTTCTGACAGCAGCGAGCCGACCACGGCGCCCGCGGCGAAGGCCGTGGTCATCAGGCCGTAGCCGGCCGGTTCGAGCCCGATCTCGGAGCCGTCGCCGACCGCCCACAGCACGAAGACGGCGAAGTAGGCGGAGTTGGCCAGGTTGAGCAGCCCGGCCGTGATCGCCAGGCCGCGCAGGACGCGGTGGGACCACAGGAAGCGCAGGGCCTCGGCGATGTCCGCACGCATCGGCCGGCGCGCCTCCACCCCGCCCTCCGCTCGGTACGCGCCGCGCATTCCCAGCAGGAGCAGGCCGGCGGCGGCGTACAGCAGGGCGGGCGCGCCGAAGACGACGGCGGGCAGTGCCGCCACGAGCAGGCCCGCCACGGGAGCGCCGACGAAGTCGTTGCCGATCATCTGGGCGCTCGACACCCGCCCGTTCGCCTTGGTCAGCGCGTCAGGAGGCACGGTCATGGGCAGCACGGACTGCGCCGAGAGGTCGGCGAAGACCTCGCTCACCCCGGCCAGCAGCACGGCGGCCAGCAGGAGCCAGAGGTTGAGCAGGCCGAGCACGGCGAGGAGCGTGACGCCGGCCAGGATCACGGCCCGGACGAGGTTGGCGCGCACCATGACGCGGCGGCGGTCGGCCCGGTCGGCGACGGCGCCCGCGTGCAGCGCCAGCAGCAGCCACGGCAGCGTGGTCGCGGCCGCCACCAGGGAGATCAGGGTGGGGGAGCGGGTCATCGAGACGGCCAGCAGCGGCGCCCCCATCTTGAGCACGCCGTCGGCCAGGTTGGACAGGGCCGTGGAGGACCACAAATAGGCGAACGAACGCCCGAGACGAGACATGGCAGGCTCCGCTATCGTGTAAGGGAAAGTGTGCACATAATTCTTTGCAAAGATAGGCTTGCACAGTATGAGACGCAAGAGCTTTTCCGCCAGAACGCTCGACGCGAACGCCATGAAGTCCTTCGCGCACCCGCTGCGACTGCGGCTCTACGACCTGCTCGACGAGCACGGGCCCTCCACGGCGACCCGGCTGGCCGGCCTGGTCGGGCAGAACACCGGGGCGACCAGCTACCACCTGCGCGAGCTGGCCAGGCACGGCATGATCGAGCTCGCGGAGGGGATGGGGCGGGGGAAGGAGAAGTACTGGCGCATCACGCCGGGCGGCTTCTCCTACGGCGAACCGTCCGAGGCCGATCCAGAGGCGGCGGGAGCGGTCGAATACCTGCTCGACGACCTGGTACGCCAGCGCGGCGAGGAGCTCTCCCGGTGGCGCGAGGAGTCGGCGACTGCCCCGGCCGAGTGGGTGGCCGCCAGCGTGTTCGGGCGGCGCTCGCTGCGGCTCACGGCGGAGGAGGCGGCGCGGATGAACGAGGAGGTGTTCGCGGTGCTGGAACGCTACCGCGCGGTGTCGGACGGCAGGGCGCCCGCGACCCAGGAGGGCCTCGGGCGCGTGATCGTGCACTTCGACGTCCTGCCGGTGGGAGCCGGCCGCCCGTCGCCGGATGACGACCACTGAGCGGCGGGCTCAGGTGGCGCGGCCGATCCGGGCCCGGCCCGGAGTGACGAGGCCGCGGGCTGCGGCGTCAGGGGAGGAGGCCGGGTGCCTTCGGGGTCACGTGATGAGGCCGAGGGCGCGTTCGGCCAGGCCCTCCGGTGCGGTGCTGGGGGAGCCGCAGGCGAACGGCGGCCGCGGGTCGTACTCGATGGCCAGTTGCACGCTCTGCGCCGTCACCGGATCGGCGGCCTGCCCCAGCAGCGTCAGCGCCATGTCGATGCCCGCCGACACCCCCGCCGCCGTCACGATCTTGCCGGTCGTCACCACCCGCTCGCTCACCGGCTCGGCCCCGAAGCGGGTGAGGAAGTCGAGGATGGCCCAGTGGGTGGTGGCCTTGCGCCCCTCCAGCAGCCCGGCCGCGCCGAGCAGGAGCGAGCCGCTGCACACCGAGGTCGTCCACTGCGTGTGCTCGTGCGCCTGCCTGATCCACCCGACCAGGGCCTCGTCGGACAGGACGTCGAGCGTCCCTGAGCCGCCGGGGACCACGATCACGTCCGGGTCGGGCAGCTCGGCGTACGAGGCCGTGGCGTTCATGAGGAGCGTGCCCTTGTCGTCGGCGACCGGCCCGCGCTCGCCGGCCACGAACGTGACCGTCCAGCCGGGCGCGAAGGCCAGCACGGTGTACGGGCCCACGGCGTCGAGCGCGGTGAAGCGGGGATAGAGGGGGATGGCCACGTGCATGCGTCTGCCCTTCCTCGGCGGAAACCTGCGCGCTTCGAACCTACCCCGGAACGCCGAGAGCCCCCGGGGGCAGGACCGGGGGCTCTCGCCGGAGATGGGTGATGGAGAGATCAACCCATGTGCGGGTAACGGTGGTCTGTCGGCGGCACGAACGTCTCCTTGATCGCGCGGGCGCTCACCCAGCGGGTCAGGTTGAAGATCGAGCCGGCCTTGTCGTTGGTGCCGGACGCGCGCCCGCCGCCGAACGGCTGCTGGCCCACGACGGCGCCCGTCGGCTTGTCGTTGACGTAGAAGTTGCCCGCCGCGAAGCGCAGCCGCTCGGCCGCCGAGGCGATGGCGTAGCGGTCCTGGGCGATGATCGAGCCCGTCAGCGCGTACGGGGCGATGCCCTCCATCTGGTCGAGCACCGTGTCGTAGTCGCCATCGTCGTAGACGTGCACGCCGAGGATCGGCCCGAAGTACTCCTTGACGAAGATCTCGTCGGTCGGGTCGGCGCACTCCAGGATGGTCGGCTTGACGAAGTAGCCGACGGAGTCGTCGTAGGAGCCGGTGAGCACGTCGATGTTGGAGGCGGCCCGCGCCCGGTCGATCGCCTCCTTGTGCTTGGCGAACGCCCGCGCGTCGATGACCGCGCCCATGAACGTCGACAGGTCGGCGGCCACGTCGCCCACGGTCAGCGACTCGGCGGTGGCGACGAAGTCGTCACGCATGCGGTTCCAGACCGAGCGCGGCACGTACGCCCGCGAGGCGGCCGAGCACTTCTGCCCCTGGTACTCGAAGGCTCCCCTGATCAGCGCCGTCGAGAGTACCGCCGGGTCGGCGGACGGGTGGGCGAGCACGAAGTCCTTGCCGCCGGTCTCGCCGACGAGGCGCGGGTAGCCGTGGTAGGAGGCGATGTTCGCGCCGATCGTGCCCCACAGGTGCTGGAACGTCGCGGTCGAGCCGGTGAAGTGCACGCCGGCCAGCGCCGGATGGGTGAGCGCCACCTCGGAGACGGCCTGCCCGTTGCCGGTGACCAGGTTGATCACACCCGGCGGCAGTCCGGCCGCCTCAAGCAGCCGCATCGTGTGGTGCGCGGCGAGCTGCTGGGTGGGCGACGGCTTCCAGACGACGACGTTGCCCATCAGCGCCGCCGAGGCCGGCAGGTTTCCGGCGATGGCGGTGAAGTTGAACGGCGTGATCGCCAGCACGAAGCCTTCGAGCGGCCGGTACTCCATCCGGTTCCACACGCCCGGCGAGGAGATGGGCTGGTCGGCGTAGAGGCGGCGGGCGAAGGCCACGTTGAACCGGAGGAAGTCGATCAGCTCGCAGGCCGCGTCGATCTCCGCCTGCTGCGCCGACTTCGACTGGCCCAGCACGGTCGCCGCGTTGAGCGTCTGCCGCCACGGGCCCGACAGCAGGTCGGCCGCCTTCAGGAAGATCGCCGCCCGCTCGTCGAACGACAGGGCCCGCCACGCGGGCGCCGCCGCCAGCGCGGCGCCGACGGCGTCCTTCACGTCCTGGGCCGTAGCGTCGTTGGTACGGCCCAGGACGGAGGCGTGGTTGTGCGGCTGCACGACGTCGATGGCGGCGCCGCCGCCCGGTCGCTGCTCGCCGCCGATGGTCATGGTCAGGTCGGTCGAGGCCCCGGCCAGCTCCTTGATGCGGTCCTCCAGCGCCGCCCGCTCGGCGCTGCCGGGGGCGTAGCCGAGCACGGGCTCGTTGGCCGGCGTGGGGACGTTGCTGATGGCATCCATTTACTTACCCCCAAGGGCACGAAGGAAGAAGGCGACGTTGGCGGGCCGCTCCGCCAGGCGGCGCATGAAGTAGCCGTACCAGTCGTCGCCGTACGGGACGTAGACGCGGACCGTGTGGCCGGCCCCCGCCAGGGCCTCCTGCCGGTCGGTCCTGATGCCGTAGAGCATCTGGAACTCGTGGTCGCCGATCGCCCGCCCGAACCGGTCGGCGAGCAGCTCCGTGATCGCGATCATGCGGTCGTCGTGCGTCGCCACCATGGGGTACCCCTTCCCCGCCATGAGGATCCGCAGGCATCGCACGTACGCCTTGTCCACGGTCGTCCGGCCCTGGTGCGCGACGGAGGCCGGCTCGCGGTAGGCGCCCTTGACCAGCCGCACCCGTGAGCCCTCCGAGGACAGGTCCCGGCAGTCCTGCTCGCTGCGGAACAGGTACGCCTGGATCGCCACGCCCGTGGAAGGGTAGTCCTCGCGCAGTTTGCGCAGGATGGACAGGGTGGAGTCGACCGTGGTGTGGTCCTCCATGTCGAGCGTGACGGTCGAGCCGCCGGCCTCCGCGGCGGCGCAGATCTCGCGGGCGTGCTCCAGGGCCATGGCGTCGTCGAGCCGCTGCCCGACGGCCGACAGCTTCACCGACACCTCGCCCCTGGACCCGAGGCCGAGCGGCCTGATCGCCTCCAGCAGCGTGATGTAGGCGTCGGCGGTCGCCTCGGCGGCCCGCGCGTCCAGCGTCTCCTCGCCGAGGTGGTCGACGGTCACGGCGAGCTTCGCGTCGCTCAGGCGTTCGACCGCGTTGCGGGCCTCCTCGACGCTCTCGCCCGCGACGAACCGGCCCACGACCTTCTTGGTGGGCGGGAGACCCGACACGGCACGGCGCACGGCGCCGCTCCTGGAGGCGGCGAGCAGCAGTTGACCCAGCATGTGCCCAAGTGTAGAAACCGCAGCTCAGAGGGGGCCATCGACGGGCGTAACGTCGCGTGTGGCAGGCTGTCGTACAAATGCACAACACGGCAGACCTACAAGAGATCGTCGACGAGATCGCCGCCCGGCTGGGGGCGTCCGCGACGCTGGAGGACCGCTCGTTCCGGCTGCTGGCCTACGGGGCGCAGCACGGTGACATCGACACGGTCCGCCAGGAGTCGATCCTGCGCCGGCGCGCCACGGGAGAGGTGCGCGAATACTTCGAGCGTTACGGCATCGCGCGGGCGAGCGGGCCGGTCAGGATCCCCGCCGACGCCGAGCTCAAGGTCCTGGCCAGGGTCTGCTGGCCGCTGCGCCACGCCGACGTCACGTACGGCTACCTGTGGCTGCTGGACCCGGGCGAGCTGGCCGGCGGGCCCGAGCGTCCGGGGGCGCCGCAGGGCGAACGGCCGGGCGAGCGGACCGGTGAGCGGGCGGGTGAGCGGGCGGGTGAGCGTACCGGTGACGGGCCGGCTCGCCGTACGCCCGCGGGCAGGCCCCCGGCAGGCGGATCCCGTCCGGACGCGGCCCGTGGCCGTACGACGGACAGAACGACGGGCCGTACGACGGACAGGACGGCGGGCCGGACCACCGACAGGACGGCGGGCCGCACGGCGGGCCGCCGCGACGGCGAGGGGCCGCCCCCCCGGGGCCCGCGCCGGCCGCCGCCCCCGCCGCCGCGCCCGCCGCTGGTGCTGCGGCTGGGCAGTCCGCGCAGGCGGATCAACATCGGCCTCATCGGCATGACGTTCGTGCTGTCGATCTTCGCCGGGCGGCTCATCCAGATGCAGGGCCTTGAGTCCAAGGTGTACGCGGCGGCCGCGGCCGACCAGCGCACGCACACCGAGACGATCCCCGCCAAACGCGGCTCGATCACCGACGTCAACGGCAACGCGCTGGCCGTCACGGTCGAGGCCCGCGAGGTGTCGATCGACCCGACGAAGGTCCCCGAGGCCGTACGCGCGGGCGCCGCCAAGCTCCTCGCCCAGCAACTCGGCAAGGACGAGCGGGAGATCGCCGCCAAGCTGGCCAGGACCGGCACCCACTACCAGCTCCTGGCCAGGGACGTCGACCCCGTCGTGGCCACCCGGCTGCTCCAGGCCCCCATCCCCGCGCTGGCGGCCAAGAAGACCTACCGGCGGCTCTACCCGGCGGGAGACCTGGCGGGCAGCCTCATCGGGTTCGTCGGCGACGAGGGCAGCGGCCTCGGCGGCATGGAGCAGGCGAAGAACTCCCTCCTGGCCGGCCGCGACGGCAAGAAACGCGTCGAGACCGGCCGCGACGGCCAGCAGATCCCGATGACCAGCAGCGAGCGCACCGCGCCCGAGGACGGCCAGGACGTGCGGCTGACCATCGACCGCGACATCCAGTGGGCCGCCCAGAAGTCGATCGGCGACCAGGTGCGCGAGTCCGGGGCCGAGAGCGGCACCGTGATCGTCATGGACGTGCGGACGGCGCAGATCGTGGCCATGGCCAACGCCCCCGAGCTCGACCTGAACAACTGGCGCAAGGCACCGCAGTCCCACTACGTCAACAAGGCCGCCGCCGACGTCTTCGAGCCCGGCAGCACCAACAAGGTGATCACCGCCGCCGCCGCGCTGGAGGCCGGCGAGGTGACTCCCGACACGGTCTTCCAGGTGCCCGACCGGATCAGGTGCACCGACCAGGTGCTGCGCGACGCCCACGCGCACAAGACGGAGTCGATGACGTTCCGCCAGGCCATGGCCCAGTCCAGCAATGTGGCCACGGTCATGGCGGCGCGTAAGGTGGGCAGTGAGCGGCTGCACAAGATGCTCACGGCGTTCGGCTTCGGCAGCACGCCCGGCGGCGGTGTGCCCGGCGCCGAGGCGGGCCTGCTGCCCGACTACAGGAAGTGGTCGGGCAGCCAGAATTGCACGGTCGCCTACGGGCAGGGCGTGTCGGTGACCGCGCTGCAGATGGCCAGCGTCTACCAGACCATCGCCAACGACGGCGTCAAGATCGAGCCGCGGATCGTGGCCGGCACGAAGGACGCGACGGGCAGGTTCGTCCCCGCTCCTCCCGGTAAGCAGACCAGGGTGGTGAGTGAGACGACGGCCAGGGAGATCACGACGATGCTGGAGAGCGCTGTGGGCGAGGAGGGCACCGGCCAGCTGGCCGCCATCGACGGCTACCGGGTGGCGGGCAAGACCGGCACGGCCAACCGCTACGACGCCCGGCTCGGCCGCTACGACGGCTACACCGCGTCTTTCGTCGGGTTCGCGCCGGCCGACGATCCGCGGCTGGTGGTCCTCTCGGTGCTGCAGAACCCGAAGAACGGCCATTTCGGCGGGCAGTTGGCGGCCCCCGTGTTCAAGGATGTGATGACGTTCGCCATCAAGAGCATGAAGATTCCACCCACGGGCTCCGCCGCGCCGCAGGTGCGGATGCGCGCGGGACAGTGACCAGGGAAGGTACGCTCTCGCCGTGCGTCCCCCGTCGTCTATGCGTCCCACGACCAGCCCGCCTCGCCCGCTGACCGGGCTCGCGACCATGCTCGACGCCGATTCCGGCACGTCGAGGTCGCCCCATGCCGCCCTGACCGGCGTCACGATCGACTCCCGCGACGTCAGACGCGGCGATCTCTACGTGGCGCTGCCCGGCAACCGCGTCCACGGCGCCACGTTCGCCGCCGACGCGATGGCCGGCGGCGCCGTCGCCGTGCTCACCGACCGGGCCGGCCGCGACGCGGCCGTGGCCACCGGGCTGCCGGTGCTCATCGTGCCCGACCCGCGCGCCCTGCTCGGGCCGATCTCCTCCTGGGTGTACGGGCAGCCGGCCCACGACATCCAGATCCTCGGCGTCACCGGCACCAGCGGCAAGTCCACCACCACGTTCATGATCGAGGCGGGCCTGCGGGCCGCCGGCCACCGGGCGGGCCTGGTGGGCGGGGTCGAGATCCACGCCGGAGAGCTGAGCTTCCAGCCCACGCTCACCACGCCTGAGGCGTCCACGCTGCACGGCCTGTTCGCGCTCATGCGCGAGGAGGGCGTCAGCGCCGCCGCCATGGAGGTCTCCAGCCACGCGCTCGCGCT
This sequence comes from Nonomuraea maheshkhaliensis, assembly GCF_039529435.1. NCBI lineage: Bacteria > Bacillati > Actinomycetota > Actinomycetes > Streptosporangiales > Streptosporangiaceae > Nonomuraea > Nonomuraea maheshkhaliensis. The sequence continues at coordinate 28,304 of NZ_BAAAMU010000042.1, read as the reverse complement.
CGGCCGGGTCGACGGCCTCTACTACGACGTCGCCCTGTTCACGAACCTGTCGCAGGACCACCTCGACTTCCACAAGGACTTCGAGGACTACTTCGCGACCAAGGTGAAGCTGTTCCAGCCGGAGCTGAGCCGGGTCGGCGTGACCAACATCGACGACCGTTACGGGCGCGAGCTGATCGGGCTGGCCAAGGTGCCGATGACCACGTTCTCGGCGCTGGGCGACCCCGAGGCCGACTGGCGCGCGGTCGACGCCAGGCTCGGGGCCGACGGCAGCGCGTTCCGCGTGGTCGGGCCCGGCGGCGTCGAGGCCGACGCGCAGATCGCGCTGCCCGGCCCGTTCAACGTCTCCAACGCGCTCGGGGCCGTCGTCACGCTGGTCGAGGCCGGGGTGCCGCTGCAGACGGCCGTGCACGGCGTCGGCACGCTGACCGGCGTGCCCGGCCGCATGCAGCGCGTCACCGACGCCGGCGACGAGTTCCAGGCCGTCGTGGACTACTCGCACAAGCCGGGCGCCGTCGAGTCGGTGCTGCGTTCGCTGCGATCGGTCACCGCCGGGACCCTGACGATCGTGCTCGGCTGCGGCGGCGACCGCGACAAGGGCAAACGCCCTCTCATGGGGGAAATCTCCGCCGAACTGGCAGATGTCGCTATTTTTACCAGCGACAATCCCCGTTCCGAGGATTCGCTGGCCATCCTCGCGACGATGATGGAGGGGGCCCTCCGCGTTCCGCAGCACGACCGCGCTCATGTGATCATTGAGCCCGACCGCGCGGCCGCCATCGGCCTGGCGATCGCCCGGGCCGGGCGCGGCGACGTGATCGTCGTGGCCGGGAAGGGTCACGAGCAGGGCCAGTACGTTTCAGGCGAGGTGATCCCCTTCGACGACCGCGAAGTGGTCGCCGAAGCGATCGACGCACGCAAGGAAAGCAGGAAGCACTAATGATCCCGTTGCCTCTGGCCAGGATCGCCGAGATAACCTCGGGCGCCCTGTCGGGCATGGCCGATCCCCGCGCGGTGGTGCGCGGGCCCGTCGTGATCGACTCGCGGGCCGTAGAACCGGGATCCCTGTTCGTCGCCATCAAGGGCGCGCGGGTCGACGGTCACGACTACGCCGCGCAGGCCGTACGCGCGGGAGCGGTCGCCGTGCTGGCCGGCCGGCCGGTCGACGCGCCCGCCGTGATCGTGCCCGACGCCGCCGCGGCGCTCGCCGAGCTGGCCGCCGCCCAGGTCCGCACGCTGCCCAAGGTCACCGTGATCGGTGTGACCGGCTCGGCCGGCAAGACCAGCACCAAAGACCTCCTGGCCAAGATCACCGCGCGGATCGGCGCGACCATCGCGCCCGTCGGCAGCTTCAACAACGAGCTCGGCCACCCGCTGACCGTGCTGCGGGCCGACCTCGAAACCCGCTTCATGGTGCTGGAGCTGGCCGCGCGTAACATCGGCCACATCAAGGACCTGACCCGCATCGCGCCGCCGCAGATCGGCGTGGTGCTCAACGTCGGCACCGCGCACCTGGGCGTGTTCGGCGGCAAGGAGGCCATCGCCAAGGCCAAGGGCGAGCTGGTGGAGTCGCTGCCGCGCACGGGCGTCGCCGTGCTCAACGCCGACGACCCGCTGGTGCGGGGGATGGCCTCCCGTACGGAGGCGCGGGTCACGTACTTCGGGTGCGGCGAGTCCGCGGCGATCAGGGCCGAGGGCATCGTGATCGACTCCAGGGGGCGCGCCTCCTTCACGCTGCGCACCCCTTCGGGGGCCGCGCACGTGTCACTGAAGCTGTACGGCGCCCACGCCGTCTCCAACGCGCTCGCCGCGGCGGCGGCCGGCTACGAGCTGGGGCTGCCCGTGGCCACCATCGCCGAGGAGCTGTCCGAGGCCACGCCGCGCAGCCGGTGGCGGATGGAGGTCACCGACCGGGCCGACGGCGTGACCGTGGTCAACGACGCGTACAACGCCAACCCCGACTCCATGAAGGCCGCCTTCGAGGCCTTCGCCACCCTCGGCAAGGGGCGCCGGCGCTTCGCGGTCATCGCGGCGCTGCGCGAACTGGGCGAGGAGGGGCCGGCGCTCAACGCCGAACTCGGCCGGCTGGCCGGCGGGGCGGGGCTGGCGGGGCTGATCGTGGCAGGCCCTGAGGCGGGCCCGGTGCTCGACGGCGCCCACGAGGCCGCCCAGACCGCCGCCCTGGAACTTGCGGCCCGCATGACCGCCCCGGCGACCCTTCCCCAACCAGGCCCCGGCCCCGGCCCGACGGGTGGGCCGGTGGACGTCGGCCCGATGGGGCCCGGGCAGACGGGCATCGGCGGTCCTCAGGCAGGCCCTGGGCCGACGGGTCAGGGGCCGATGGGCGCCGGACCGGGTGGCGCGGTGCCGGGCGCTGTGGCTCCCGGCCGGCCTTCGGTGCCGGGCGCGGGGATTCCCGGCCCGCAGGCGCCCGCTGGGCCCGCGCAGACGCCTCCCGGGCCGCCCCACGGCCCCGCGCCGCGGGGCCGGCAGCCGGACGGCCCTGGGCAGGGGCCGGCACACAGCTGGAACGGACCCGACGCCGAGCACGGCGCACCGCAAGGTTGGTACGGGCCGGACGCCGAGCACGGCGCGCCGCGGACCGGCTGGCAGACCCCCGACGCGGGCGGACCGCGGAGCTGGTACGGCCCCGAGGCGGGCGGTGCCCAGCCGCAGGGCCTGCCCGGACCCGACGCGGGCGTGCACCAGCCGGTTCCCGGATCGGGATGGCAGGTGCCCGACGAGGGCGCCGTGCCTCCTGGGCAGGGCTGGCACGGACAGGAAGACGACGGCCAGGGCCGGCAGAGCCCTCCCGCCGCCGGCGGGCCGCTCATAGGCGGGGCGCCGGGCGGACCCCCGCCAGGAATGCCGCCCGTAACGTCACCCGTAACGCCACCGGGCATGCCGCCAGGAGCGCCGGGCGGGCCGCCGGTCGGTGGGCCGGTGGGGCCCGGGGGAGGGGCGCACTACGGGCAGCCGACGCGGATCGTGCACGTGCCGGACGCCGAGGCGGCGGCGGCCGAGCTGGGCCCGTGGCTGCGGCCCGGTGACGCGGTGCTGATCAAGGGGCCGAGGGCCATGGGTCTGGAACGCACGGCCGAGATCATCCTCGGAGGTTCCCCCCAGTGACCAACATCATCATCGCCGGCGCGGTGGGCCTGATCCTCTCGATGCTGGGCACCCCCCTGGCGATCAGGCTGTTCTCCCGGCGCGGTTACGGCCAGGAGATCCGCGAGGAGGGCGTGCAGGCCCACCTCGGCAAGCGCGGCACCCCCACGATGGGGGGCATCGTCTTCGTGCTGGCCTCGCTGCTGGCCTACGGCGCCTCCCACCTGGCCATGCTGGAGCCCCCCACGGTGTCGGGCGGCTTGGTGCTGTTCCTGATGACGGGGCTCGGCGCGGTCGGGTTCCTGGACGACTTCATCAAGATCTACAAGCAGCGCAGCCTCGGCCTGCGCAGCGGCGCCAAGGCGCTCGGCCAGCTCATCGTGGGCGCGGTCTTCGCCGTCCTGGTGACGCGCCAGCCCAACGTGTACGGCATCACCCCCGCCGAGACCCGCCTGTCGTTCCTGCGCGACTTCGGCCCGCCCTCGATCGGCATCGTCGGGTTCACCATCTGGGTGCTCATCATGATCGTCGGGTTCTCCAACGCGGTGAACCTCACCGACGGCCTCGACGGCCTGGCCAGCGGCGCGACCGGCGTCGTGCTGGCCGCGTACGTGCTGATCGGCAACTGGCAGCTGCGCAACAACTGCATCGACCAGCTCGGCCCCAACTGCTACTGGGTACGAGATCCGCTCGACCTGGCCGTGGTGGCCGCCGCCGTGCTGGGGGCGCTGATCGGGTTCCTGTGGTGGAACGCCCCGCCCGCCCGGATCTTCATGGGCGACACCGGCTCGCTGGCGCTGGGCGGCGTGCTGGCCGGGCTGGCCATCGCCACCCGTACCCAGCTGCTGCTGATCATCCTGGCCGGCCTGTGCGTGATGATCACGCTGTCGGTGATCATCCAGGTCGGGTTCTTCAAGATGACCGGCAAACGGGTGTTCAGGATGGCGCCGCTGCAGCACCACTTCGAGCTCAAGGGCTGGGCGGAGACCACGATCGTGGTCCGCTTCTGGCTGATCGCGATGTTGTGCGCGGCGCTCGGTCTCGGCCTGTTCTACGTCGAGTGGATGCCCCGATGAGTCTCACCTGCGTGGCCGGGCTCGGCGTGTCCGGCACCGCCGTGGCCAGGGTGCTGGCCGCGCGCGGCGAGCGGGTCGTCGTCGTCGAGGCCGCGGAGGGCGAGCGGCAACTGGCCGCCGCGGCCGAGCTGGCGCGGGTCGGAGTCGAGACCCGCTTCGGCGAGATGGTGCTGCCCGAAGGCGCGACGCGGGTGGTCACCACGGGGTGGGCGCCGCACCACCCGCTGATCGCCGCCGCGCTGCGCGAAGGAGTCGAGGTCGTCGGCGAGGTGGAGCTGGCCTGGCGGCTGCGGCCCGCCCATGCGGCCCCCTGGCTGGCGCTGACCGGCACCAACGGCAAGACCACCGCCGTGCGCATGCTCACCTCCATCCTGCTGGCGGCCGGGCACAAGGCCCTGGCCGTGGGGAACGTGGGCACGCCCGTGGTCCAGGCGGTGGCCGAGCCGTACGACGCGCTGGCCGTCGAGCTGTCCAGCTTCCAGCTGCACTGGTCGAGCACGCTGGCCCCGCACGCGGCGGCCGTGCTCAACGTGGCCCCCGACCACCTCGACTGGCACGGCTCCATGGACGAGTACGCCGCCGCCAAGGGCCGCGTCTTCGAGCGCGCCGGCACCGTGATCTTCAACGCCGACGACCCCGAGACCGCCCGCCTGGCCGCGCCCTACCCCGGCGCCGTCGGGTTCACGCTGCGCGTGCCGAAGCGGGGCGAGATCGGCGTGGTCGAGGACCTGCTGGTGGACCGGGCGTTCGTGGCCGACCCGGTCGAGGCGGCCGAGGAGCTCGCGACGCTGGACGACGTGCGCCCCTTCGCCCCGCACAACGTGGCCAACGCCCTGGCCGCCGCCGCGCTGGCCCGCTCGCTCGGCGTGCCGTCCGAGGCCGTACGCCAGGGGCTGCGCGACTTCGTGCCCGACCCGCACCGCCTCGCCCACGTGGACCGGATCGGCGAGGTCGACTACATCGACGACTCCAAGGCCACCAACCCGCACGCCGCCGCCGCCGCGCTGGCCTCGTACCCGTCGGTGGTGTGGGTGGCGGGCGGTCTCCTCAAGGGCGCGGACGTGGACGAGCTGGTGCGCCAGGCGGCCCCGAGACTGCGCGGAGCGGTGCTGCTGGGCGCCGATCGCGCGCGGATCGCCGAAGCCATCGCGCGACACGCACCGAATGTCCCCCTCGTGGACATCGCCGATCGGGACACTGGTGCGATGGAAAGAGTCGTCACCGAAGCCGCCCGGCTGGCCTCGCCAGGGGACACCGTGCTGCTCTCCCCGGCGGGGGCCTCCCTTGACATGTTCGCCAACTATCCGGCGCGGGGGGAGGCCTTCGCGCGTGCCGTACGCGGGCTGAGGGCGCGGCGTGAGCACGAGCGCTGAGGAACGGGTGCGGCGGCCGGCCGCCGCGCAGGAGGGGCCGGGAAGCTGGGCGCGCGAGCAGCTGGGCGCGCTCAAGGAGCTGCTGGACAAGCCGCTGACCACCTACTACCTGATCATCATGTGCAGCGCGCTGCTGCTGGCGCTGGGCCTGATGATGGTGCTGTCGGCCTCCAGCATCGAGGCGCTGAACAAGACCGGCAGCCCCTTCTCGTGGTTCATCAAGCAGTCGCTGTCGGCCGCGGTGGGCGTGCCGGTGATGTACCTGTGCTCGCGCCTGCCGGTCAAGTTCTTCCGGTGGGCCGGCTACCCGCTGATGGCGCTGTCGATCATCGCGCTGGTCATGGTGCTGTTCATCGGCTCGGCCGAGCTGGGCGCGCAGCGGTGGATCTACATCGGCCCGTTCACCGTGCAGCCGTCGGAGCCGGCCAAGCTCGGGCTCGTGCTGTGGGGCGCCGACCTGCTGTCCAGGCGCGTACGCCAGGGCCGCATCGAGTGGCGGCAGATGCTGATCCCGCTCATGCCCGGCACCGCGATCCTGGCCGTCATGGTCATGCTCGGCCGCGACCTCGGCACCACGCTGGTGCTGTTCATGATCTTCCTGTCGCTGCTGTGGGTGGTGGGGGCGCCGGTCAAGCTGTTCGGCGGCATCATGGCGCTGGCGGTGCTCGCGGCAGCGATAATGATCAAGGTGGAGCCGTACCGGATGGCGCGCATCGGCGCCTTCCTCGACCCGTGGGCCGACGCGCAGGGCGCGGGCTACCAGGCCGTGCAGGGGCAGATCGCGATGGGCTCGGGCGGCTGGTTCGGCCTCGGGCTCGGTGAGAGCCGGCAGAAGTGGAACTGGCTGCCCCACGGCGAGAGCGACTTCATCTTCGCCATCCTCGGAGAGGAGCTCGGGCTGATGGGCACGCTGATCGTGGTCGCCCTGTTCGGGCTGCTCGGCTACGCGGGGCTGCGCGTGGCCGTGCGCGTCAACGACGCCTTCACCAGGCTCGCCGCCGCCGCCATGGTGGCCTGGATCGTCGGGCAGGCCACCGTCAACATGGGGGCCGTGCTCGGCGTGCTGCCGATCACCGGCATCCCCCTGCCCCTCGTCTCGTACGGCGGCTCCTCGCTGCTGCCCACGCTCGCCGCGCTCGGCATGCTGCTGTCGTTCGCCAAACGCGAGCCGGGCGCGCGGGAGGCCTTGGCGGCTCGTGGCCCCGGACCGGCCGCGCGGGCCCTAAGCTGGCTTGGCCTGGGGGGTACGTCCAAAGGCCGAGCGACACGTTAGGGAGTGACCGAGATGAGGGTGGTCCTCGCCGGTGGGGGGACGGCCGGGCACATCGAGCCCGCGTTGGCCCTTGCGGACGCGCTGCGCCATCTTGACCGGAGCGTCGGCATCACCTGCGTGGGCACGGAGCGCGGCCTGGAGTCGCGGCTCGTGCCCGCCAGGGGCTACGAGCTGGAGCTGGTGCCGGCCGTGCCGCTGCCAAGGGCGATCACTCCGAGCCTGCTCACCGTGCCGGGCAGGCTCGCCGGGGCGATCAACGCCACGGCCGCCATACTCGACCGGGTCCAGGCCGACGTCCTGGTCGGCTTCGGCGGCTACGTGGCCACGCCCGCCTACCTGGCGGCCAAGCGGCGCGGCCTGCCGATCGTGGTCCACGAGGCCAACCCGCGTCCCGGCCTGGCCAACCGGCTGGGCGCCCGGCTGACCGACCACGTCTTCAGCGGGTTCCCCGGGACCACGCTGCCCAAGGCCGAATACATCGGCACGCCGCTGCGCCGCGACATCGTCACGCTCGACCGGCTGTCCACGGGCGACAAGGCGCGCTCGTGGTTCGGCCTGGAGAACGACCGGCCGACGCTGCTGGTGTTCGGCGGCTCGCAGGGCTCCAGGTCGATCAACCAGGCCGCGCTCGCCGCCGCGCCCGTGCTGCGCCGGGCCGGGGTGCAGGTGCTCCACGTCATCGGCCCGAAGAACACCGTCGAGCACGAGCCGCCGCCCGGCGACCCGCAATACGTGCTGCTGCCCTACATCGACCGCATGGACCTCGCCTACGCCGCCGCCGACGTGGCCCTGTGCCGCAGCGGGGCGCTGACCTGCGCCGAGCTGACCGCGGTCGGGCTGCCCGGCGCCTACGTCCCGCTCCCGTACGGCAACGGCGAGCAGCGCATCAACGCCGAGCGCATCGTCCGCGGCGGCGGGGGCCTGGTGGCCGACGACGCCGAGCTGTCGCCCGAATGGATCATCCACAACGTGCTGCCCGTCCTCCGCGACCCCGAGCGGGTCGTCGCCATGTCGGAGGCCGCCTCCAGACTGGGGAGGAAGGACGCCGATATCATGCTTGCCAGGAAAGTGTTGGAGATAGCCCGATGAGTCTCGTCAAGCTGGTCGATCCCGTCACCGTAGAAGAGCTGGGGCGGGTGCACTTCATCGGCGTGGGCGGCGCCGGCATGTCGGGCATCGCCCGCATCCTGCTCAAGCGCGGCGTACGGGTGACCGGCAGCGACGCCCGCAGCTCCGAGCTGATCACCGAGCTGCGCGAGCTGGGCGCCACCGTGCACATCGGCCACGCCGCCTCCCACATCAGGGACGTCGACACCGTGGTCGTCTCGACCGCGATCCGCGACTCCAACCCCGAGCTGGGCGAGGCGCTCAAGCAGGGGTTGCGGATCATCCCGCGGGCCGCCGCCCTGGCCTCCGTGATGGCCGGGCGCACCGCGGTCGCCATCGCCGGCACCCACGGCAAGACCACGACCACGTCCATGCTGACCGTGGCGCTGCAGAAGTGCGGCGCCGACCCGTCCTACTGCGTGGGCGGCCAGCTCGTCACCACCGGGCTGGGCGCCGACGACGGGCAGGGGCAGGTGTTCGTGGCCGAGGCCGACGAGAGCGACGGCTCCTTCCTCATGCTCGCCCCCGACATCGCCGTGGTGACCAACGTCGAGGCCGACCACCTCGACAACTACGGCGACCCGCGGGCCGTCCACGACAGCTTCGCCAGGTTCGCCGACCGGATCGGCTCGCTGCTCATCGCGTGCGCCGACGACCCGGGCGCGGCGGAGACGGCGCGCCGGGCGGCCGAGCGCGGGCTGCGGGTCAAGACCTACGGCGTGACCGGCGACGACTACCGGATCGCCGACGTCAGGCCCGACGGGTTCGGCACCGTGTTCACCGTCGAGGGCAGGGGCGAGGTGCGCCTGGCCGTTCCCGGGGCCCACAACGCGCTCAACGCCACCGCGGTGATCGCCGTGGCCGACGAGCTGGGGCTGCCGTTCGAGGAGATCAGGCAGGGGCTGGGCGCCTTCACCGGGGCCAAGCGGCGCTTCGAGGCCAAGGGCGAGGCGGGCGGCATCGCGGTGTTCGACAGCTACGCCCACCACCCGACCGAGCTGGCCGCCGATCTGCGGGCCGCCCGCGACGTGGTGGCCTCCTACTCCGGCACGGGCCGGGTCATCGCGATCTTCCAGCCTCACCTCTACTCGCGCACCCGGTTCTTCGCCGACGAGTTCGGCGCGGCGCTCGGGCTGGCCGACGAGGCCATCGTGCTCGACGTCTACGGGGCCCGCGAGGATCCCGAGCCGGGGGTGTCCGGCGCGATGGTGGCCGAGCGGGTGCCGCTGCTGCCCGAGCGGGTGGCGTACGCGCCCGACCGGTCCTCGGTGCCCGGGCTGGTGGCCGAGCGGGCCAGGCCCGGCGACATCGTGCTCACCATGGGCGCGGGTGACGTGACCGAGCTCGGGCCGCAGATCGTCGCGCGCCTGTCCTGAGCCGCGTGCCGAGGGGCCCTCGGCGCTGATGCGGGTTGGGCGTGGCGCGCGGTGTCAGGCCGTGCGTCGGCGTAGGTTCGGTGCCGACATGGGCGCATGCTGGTGGGAGGGCGATGAAGGCGCGCACGGCTTTCCTGGTGCTGCTGACGGCCGGGGTGGTGGGCACCGCCGCGTGGCTGGTGTTCTTCTCGCCCGTGCTGGGCGTGCGTTCGGTAGAGATCGTGGGAAATCTCACAGTGGCGAGCGAGCGCATCAAGCAGCAGGCCGGCGTGCCCGACCTCCATCCTCTCGCCACCGTCAACCTCGCCGACGTGCAGAGCCGCGTCCTGACCATCAGACAGCTCGCCGGCGCCAAGGTGGACCGGGTCTGGCCCGGCACGCTCAAGATCGAGGTCGTCGAGCGCGAGCCGGTCGCCGCCGTCCAGGCGGGCGACAAGTTCGCGATCGTCGACGGTCAGGGCGTGGTGATCGAGGTCAAGAACGCGGTGCCGCCCATGCTGCCGTTGCTCAAGGTCGATCGTCCGGCCCAGGGCGACCCGGTCATGACGGCGGCGCTCAAGGTCGTGCGGTCCGTGCCGGACGAGGTGGCGGCCAAGGTCAGGCAGGTCCGCGCGGGCACGGCCGAGGGGGTGACCCTGATCCTCTCCGACGGCCGTACCGTCATCTGGGGCGGCACCGACCGGCCCGAGGAGAAGGGCCGCATCCTGGTCGCGCTGCTCAGGCGGGAGAGGGCGGTCACCCTGTACGACGTCAGCTCACCCGACGTGGTGACCCTGAAGTGATCGTGATCGTCAGGGTCTGGCAACCGAGGGGCAACGGCATCGCCGAGCCTGTGCGAGGCGGGGGTCGCGGCGTGAGAGCCTGTAAGCCGGACTTTCGGCAGTGGAGGCCCGCGACCAGGCGTGACTGCGGAGCGAAACGGACAGCCCGCGACACGCCGGACGTGCTTGCGGCGCGGTTAGTTGACCCGCCTGGAGCGTAACTCCTACTGTCCGTATCAATCCTCAGGTTGACATAAATCTAAATCTCAACCTGAGGTTGAGAGTTACCCGAACTAACAAAAAGCGGAGATGATCCGCACCGAAATGGCAAGTCAACGAGCGGAAAGGCCCCTCGTCGTGGCAGCACCGCAGAACTACCTCGCGGTCATCAAGGTCGTCGGCATCGGCGGCGGCGGAGTCAACGCCGTCAACCGGATGATCGAAGAGGGACTCAAGGGCGTCGAGTTCATCGCCATAAACACCGACGCCCAGGCGCTGCTGATGAGTGACGCCGATGTGAAACTCGACGTGGGCCGTGAGCTCACGCGCGGGCTTGGCGCGGGCGCCAACCCCGATGTCGGCCGCAAGGCGGCCGAGGACCACCGTGAGGAGATCGAGGAGGTCCTCAAGGGGGCCGACATGGTCTTCGTCACTGCCGGTGAGGGCGGTGGCACGGGCACCGGCGGCGCGCCCGTCGTGGCCAACATCGCCAGATCGCTCGGCGCGCTCACCATCGGTGTCGTGACCAGGCCCTTCAGCTTCGAAGGACGGCGCAGGGCCTCGCAGGCCGAGGCGGGCATCGAGACCCTGCGCGACGAGGTCGACACCCTCATCGTGATCCCCAACGACCGCCTGTTGTCGATCTCCGACCGGCAGGTGAGCGTGCTCGACGCGTTCAAGGCGGCCGACCAGGTGCTGCTGTCGGGTGTCCAGGGCATCACCGACCTGATCACCACTCCCGGTCTGATCAACCTCGACTTCGCCGACGTCAAGTCGGTCATGTCGGGCGCTGGCTCCGCCCTCATGGGCATCGGCCACGCGCGCGGCGACGACCGTTCGGTGGCGGCGGCCGAGATGGCGGTCTCCAGCCCGCTGCTGGAGGCCAGCATCGACGGCGCTCACGGCGTGCTGCTGTCGATCGCGGGCGGCTCCGACCTCGGCCTGTTCGAGATCAACGAGGCGGCCCAGCTCGTCTCCATGGCCGCCGCGCCCGACGCCAACATCATCTTCGGCACGGTCATCGACGACGCCCTCGGCGACGAGGTGCGGGTGACGGTGATCGCGGCCGGCTTCGACGACGTGCCGGGGCCGGCGGAGAAGCAGGTGCCGCGCCCGGCCGGGCGTCCGGCCGCCGCACAGCCCGCCGCGCCGCCTCCGTCGTCTCCTGTACGGCCGAGCGTGGCGTCCCCGAGTGTGAAGTCCGAGCCGCCCGTGTTGCGGCCTGAGCCGCGCGCTGAGGTGCGTCCTGAGCCCCGCGGGGACGTCAGGCCCGAGCCTCGCTCCGACTTCCGCGCCGAGCCGCGTCCTGAGCCGCGTACGGACTTCAGGCCCGAGCCCCGGGCGGAGTTCAGGCCCGAGCCGCGGGTCGAGCCCAGGCCCGAGCCGCGCCCCGAGCCCGTGCGCCCGGTCGAGCCCGCGCTCGCGGCCGAGGCGGTCGCCGACGAGCCCGCGGACGAGCCGTCGGGCCCCGTCTCGATCCCCCGGCCCACGCCCGAGCCCGCCACCCCGCCCACGCCCATCACCTCCCGCATGTCGGAGCCGCCCAAACGTCCTCGGGTGATCTTCGAGGAGCAGGAAGAGGAACTCGACGTTCCCGACTTCCTCAAATAGCCGTCCTCGCATAGCAGTCGGAAACAGCACATCGCCTGACGCCGCTCCCCGCAGGGACACGGGAGCGGCGCCGTCGTGTGCGGGCCAGGCGGGGCGGATTGTGCGGGGCGTACGTGGAACGCGAGGGGAGAAGGCACGTGAGAAGGGACGAGATCGCGGCCGGTCTCGCCGAGGTGGACGCGCGCATCGCGGCGGCCTGCCGCGCCGTGGGCCGCGACCGGGGCGAGGTCACGCTGATCGCCGTCACCAAGACGCGTCCGGCGGAAGACGTGCGCATCCTGTCCGAGCTGGGCGTGCGCGACGTCGGCGAGAACCGCGACCAGGAGGCCGCGGTCAAGGCCCGCGAGCTGGCCGGGCTGCCGCTCACCTGGCATTTCGTCGGCCAGTTGCAGACCAACAAGGTCCGCTCCGTGGTCGGGTACGCCGACGTGATCCACTCCGTCGACCGGCTCAGGCTGCTGGAGACGATCGGCAAGGAGGCCGTGCGCCAGGGCCGCTCGGTCGGGTGCCTGCTGCAGGTGGCGCTCGACGACGACCCGGCCAGGGGCGGCGCCCGTCCCGCCGACCTGCTCCCGCTCGCCGACGAGGTGGCCCTGGCCGACGGGGTGTGGCTGGGCGGCGTCATGGCGGTCGCCCCGCTGGGCGAGGAGCCGGCCAGGGCGTTCGAGAAGCTCAGGGAGCTGGCCACGCGCCTGCAGGAGCAGCATCCCCGGGCCACGATGATCTCGGCCGGCATGAGCGAGGACCTCGCGCAGGCCGTCGCGTACGGCGCGACACACGTGCGCGTCGGTACGGCGTTGCTCGGTCGTCGCAAGCCCTTCGTCAGGTAATGTCCCCTCAAGTGGGTCTTCAAGCCCGCGACCGGATAGAGGTCGATCTAGCGGTGAGCTCCAGGGGGCACGCCTACCGCCCCGGACCCGGCGACGGGTCCAGGGGAAGTGCGACCATGAGCGGGAGGACGACGTAGCGATGGCCGGCGCGATGCGCAAGATGGCGGTCTACCTCGGTCTCGTGGAGGACGACCGCTACGAGAGATATGAGACCTACACCGACGACTACGCCTACGACGACGAGGTGCAGCGTAACGGTGAGGAACGGCCCGTGGCGGTCCAGGACCGCGACGACGAGCCCGAGGCCGGGGTGCCCGCCCCCAGGCCCACCACGACGATCCTGGAACGCCGCACGACCGATCTGGCCCGCATCACGACCCTGCACCCCAGGACGTACAACGAGGCGCGGACGATCGGCGAGCACTTCCGCGACGGCACCCCCGTCATCATGAATCTGACCGAGATGGTTGACAGCGACGCCAAGCGGCTCGTTGATTTCGCGGCAGGTCTCGTCTTTGGCCTACATGGCAGCATTGAACGTGTTACCAACAAGGTGTTCCTGTTGTCCCCTGCCAATGTCGAGGTGACCGCCGAGGACAAGGCCCGAATCGCGGAACGCGGATTCTTCAACCAGAGTTAGAGTCTCTGTATGCCTATCGGACCCAACCCGGTCTCACCGAGGCCGGGCGGGCACATCAGAAGTGGAGGCGCGGCCGGGCCGTGGAAGTCGTCGGTGGGATCTTGGTCGTTGTCCTGTCCCTCTATCTGGTGCTGCTCATCGGCAGAATGATCTTTGAGACGGTTCAGGCTTTCGCCCGGCAGTGGCGGCCTTCCGGCGTCGTACTGGTGCTGGCAGAGGCCACATACACCGCCACCGACCCGCCCCTCAAGTTCCTCCGCCGTTTCATTCCTCCGCTCCGGTTGGGTACGGTGGCCTTTGACCTAAGCTTCACTGTCCTGTTCATCGTGGTGCTGATCTTGATCCAGATCGCCGGAACGCTGCGATGAGCCGGGCCCGTGCGGCGCTCGGTCGTGATCCAACTCGTGTCCGCGCTGAGGTGATTCGGGTAACCGTCCTCCGGACAGACTCCAAGCGCGCCAAGGAGACCAAAAAATGCCGCTGACGCCCGCTGATGTGCGGAACAAGCAGTTCAGTACCACCCGGTTGCGACCGGGCTACGACGAGGAGGAGGTCGACGCCTTCCTCGACGAGGTGGAGGCTGAACTCGACCGCCTGATCCAAGAGAACGAGGAGCTCCGCGCCAAGCTGGCCGAGTGCCTGCGCGGGAAGGTGCCGGGCGGCATGAACATGCCCATGGCCTCCGCCCCGGTCCAGGAGCAGCCCAAGCCCGAGATGATGGCGCCGCCGCAGCCGGAGCCCATGCGGGCCCCCGAGCCGCCGCCGGTGCAGCAGCAGCCTGTCCCCGTGGCCATGAACATGCCTCCCGCCGAGGACAACATGGACACCGCGGCCCGCGTTCTCGCGCTCGCCCAGCAGACCGCCGACCAGGCGATCGCCGACGCCCGCCGGGAGGCGGACGAGACGGTCACCCGCGCCCGCCGCGAGGCCGACGAGATCCTCACCAAGGCCCGCCGCCAGGCCGAGCAGGTCATCGGCGACGCCCGTGCCCGCGCCGAGACGCTCGAGCGCGACGCGCAGGAGCGCCACCGCCAGGCGATGGGCTCGCTCGTGCAGACCCGCGACGAGCTCGAGCGCAAGGTCGAGGAGCTGCGCAGCTTCGAACGCGAATACCGCAGCCGGCTCAAGCTCTACCTGGAGAACCAGCTCGCCGAGCTCAACGTCTCCGCGGAGGGCAGCGGCGGCTTCCCGGTCATGTCCGGCGGCCCGCAGGGTCAGGCTCCCGCCATGTCGCACGCCGTGCCTCAGGGTGGCCAGCAGCCTCTGCCCGGTGGCCCGAGCCCGTTCGGCGGCGAGGCTCCGCAGGGCGCCTTCCCCGGCGGTGACGGTCCCCACAACGACCGCCGGTAAAGTAGCGGGTCACTAGGACCTGTCACTCGAAAGAGCCCTCTGTGATCCTTATCAGTGCTGGTTTGGTGCTCGCGGCAGTGGTTCTGCTGATCGCGGGCTTCGTACTGGCGAAGCCGTTCCTGATCATGTGGTCCATCGTGGTCAGCGTGCTGTCCGCGCTGTTCCTGGTGATCGGGGCGTTCCTACGGCGTAACGAGCTTTTTCCCGGAGGTGGGCAGGCCGCTGCGCCGGCCACCCCCCCGAAGGGGCTCATGCCGCCGGCTCCGCCGTACAACCAGACCGGTCCCATGGCTCACCAGCCACCCATGCGGCCCCAGCCGCACCCCCGACCGCATCCGCAGGCGTCGCAGCGGACCGCCACGGTCCCCGCGCCCGCCATGCGCCGCCCCGCCGGGGGCGGCATCGCGCCGGACGCGATCGTGCTGGTGATTCCGGGACGCAAGCGCTACCACGTACCCGGCTGCAGGCAGCTGACCGGCCGGGATCACGAGGAGCTCACCTACGAGGAGGCACGCGAGGAGGGCTTCACGCCCTGCACGGCGTGCCTGCCGGACGCAGCGCTCGGCGGACGGCAACTGCCGCCTGCCGCCGACCCCGAGCCCGTCGTCGCCCCCGGTTCCGCCCCCGTCAAGGACGTCGTGGCGAGCCGGGCCGAAAACTCCGCGGAGACCCGCGACCTCCGTCCGCCGGTCACCCCGCCGAAGCCCGACACGAAGGCTTCCACCCCCGACCCGGAGCCTGCCGCCGCCCACGAGGATGGCGCCCCCGGGTGGTTCGGCCGTCCTACGGCCGACAGCACCGACACCTCCTCCGCCGCCCCCGAGCCCGGCTCGGACGCGGAGCAGGCGGAGACCTCATACTTCCGGCCGCCGCCCTTCGTCCAGAGAGGCGAGGGAGCGTCCGGGCAGCGAGCCGAAAGCGCATCGGGGCCGGGCAAGACCGGAGCGGGCAAGCCCTCTTCAGGGCCACGCCCCACCGACTCGTCCTCGAGCCGCCCGTCTTCCAGCACCTCCCCCTCGGGCCCGCCGTCATCCGGCCGCCCGTCGTCCGACCGGCCGTCCACCGGCTCCCCATCGGCGCCGCCCGCCACCCGTTCGACCTCCGGTACGTCCCCCTCGGGCAAGCCCTCCACCGGCGACACCTCGCCCGGTGAGAGCGGGCCTTCGAGCAAGCCGCAGACCGGGGCCGGCAAGCCTGGACAGCCCGCCACGGGCGGCACGCCGCGGCCAGGCTCGTCCCCGGAGCCGTCCGGCGCCAGCCCCGGCCAGCCCGCAGCCAAGTCTGGCCGGCCCGGCACCACGCCGGGCGGAGCCGACACCAGGGGCGGCCAGACCGGCACAAGGCCAGAGCAGACCGACGAGCCTGCTTCCAGGGTCGGTGGGTCCGGCAGCAAGGGGGGTCAGCCGAGCACGACGCCCGGCCGGCCCGGCAGCAAGGGCGGCCAGACGGGAACACCGAGCCGGCCCGGGGGCAAGCCCGGTCAGCCGGGCACGGCGCCGGGGCAGTCAGGAGGCAAGCCCGGTCAGCCCGCGGGCAAGACCGGGCAGACCGGGGACGCGCATGACCAGGATGACGACGGCCCAGGACCCGCAACGGCACCGCAGCCCCGCGTGACCGTGTCGCCAGCGTCAGGGCGTACCGGAAGCGCGGGAAGTACGGGAGGAACCACCGGAGCAGGCGCCAAGCCGTCCCGGCGTCCTTCCGACTCTTCCAGCCCTTCTGAGCAGTCGCTGTCGCCGTCGCAGGGGGAGACCCTGATCCTGCACGAGCGCCCCGCCTCCTCGTCCGAGTCACAGGCCAAGCCCAAGGGTCCGCTGCCTCCGGGCACCCCGGCCCGACCGCAGGGCGCCGCCCCCGCCGCCGGCCCGGGAAAGGCAGAGAGCGGCGGCGACCCCAAGCCGGCGACCGGCAGGGGAGAGACACCGCGAGGTGACGGCGGCCCCGCGACCAAGGGCGACACTCCCGCCACCAAGGGCGGGCCCTCCACAGGTGCCCCCCGACCGTCGGCTTCCACGAAAACCCCGGCGTCCGGCACCAAGGACGAGCCGGCTCCAGGGGGCGGCAAGCCCACCGCCGGCTCCGGCGGAAACGAGCGCCAGGGAGTCGTTAAGGTCATCATCGGCACCCGCCGCTACCACAGCACCGCCTGCCCCCTGGTCAGGGGCGCGGGCGAGACCGGCGTCGAGACGATGACCCTCGCCGCCGCCGAGGCAGCCGGCCTGACCAGCTGCTCGGTATGCCAGCACGACCGCCAGACCGTCTCCTGAACAGCCCTCCCGCACCCACACCTCGACTACCGCCTCGACCCGACACCGGCTCCGGCAGCCTCACCAGGACCTCTGCCGGCTGTGGAGTGGGGCGGTCCGGTCGCCCTTCTGCCGCTTGAGAGACGGGAGGTTAGGGCTCGGATCCTGCCGGCTGATGGGCGGGTCGGACGGTCCAGCCGGACTCTCACCGATCGAGGGCGGGAACGAGCTCGCTGAACCTCCCCGGCCGTAGGACGGGACCGACGGGTCCGTGCGGTGGTCACGGGTCACAGGTAGTGGGGCGGCGGCGGGGCCGTGCGCGGCCGACGAACGGTCGCCGGCCATTCGGGCGCCGGAGAAAGTCACACCTGCTCATCACGCTGGGAACCGAGGAAGCGGTGCAGGACCCCGGTGACATGCGTCCTGGCGACCAAGCTCGTCAATGAACCGGCTGAGGCTTGCGATCACTCGGCAGCTGTCCAAGGCGATCGGTGGGGCTGATCCTGTCGGTGGTGGTGGTGATCGCGGGTTGTGCGGGGCTGGCGGTGATGCCGGAACTGGGCTGGGTGCGCCGGGTGCTGGCCGGTGTCGCGCTGGCGGGGGCGGCCGGCGGGCTGCTGGCGTACTCGGTCGGTCCGGCAGGCATGGCGGCTGGCCGGGGAGAGCGCGCCGCTGAGCGCGGGCGAGCGGGCGCAGCTGACGGTCGCCGAGCGGGGTGCCCCCAAGGCCCTCGCCGACCTCCCGTACGTCCGTCCTGGAGCCGACGTACGCGCCGCAGTGAACACCGCGTCCGCGATAGCCGCCAACCGCGTCGGGAACATCGTCGTCATTCCCGATCTTTCCGAGGTGCGGTTCCCCCGTACTGACCTGAGCGGCTTCTATCCGATCGGCATGGACCTGTCCGGCGCGGACCTGCGTGGCGCGGACCTGACCAAGGCGGACCTGACCAAGGCGGACCTGACCGGGACGTTCCTGACCGGTGCTGACCTGGCGGGCCGGGTCGGCGCCCTCGGCGTGCGCAAGTAAGTGGCAGGGGCGCAACCCCGATCTCATCCTCCTCGTCTTCCAGTCGACGGCCGGCCCCCGCTCCCGGACATCAGATAGCGGCGCAACGCCTCTCGCCCACCGGGAACGAAAGGCCCTCGATCCACGACCTCCCGCAGCTCGAGCTCCGTAAGCCAGGCATGCCACGCGATCTCGGACGCGTCTGGCACCAACGGCTCGCTGATCACGGCCTCATGCACCCCGAACCAGACAGGACTGACCCCGTCCAGGCACAGAAACGTGAACATGAAACGCGCCGGGACGCCGGCGCCGAGCTCCTCGGAAAGCTCGCGAGCCGCCGCCTCCTCGTACGACTCGCCCACGTTCACGGCACCGCCGACCATCACGTCATAGTGACCGGGAAAGCGAGCGTGCCGCTCCGCTCGGCGCAGCACCAGGATCCGCCCGGCCGGATCGCGGCAGATCGTGGTCGCGATCCGATGCATCCAGCGCCGACGCTCCGCCTCCGCACGATCCACGACCCCCAGCACGCGGTCCCGTTCATCCACCCGCTCGACCAGCTCACCCATGCGGGACACGATCGCAGGCACCACCGACAACCCGCTCCACGACCACCTCGAGCTCTCCCTGACCCCGCTGCGACGGCTGATGGGGTGAGGTGTCGCCGCCGGGATCCACAGCGGGGAGAGCGAGCGGGGGCGCCCTGTGGCAGGGCGCCCCCGCTCGTTGAAGCGGGTCAGGCGCGGCGGAGCTGGAAGGTCAGGCCCAGGTCCTCGTCCACGTGCGACGGCAGGCCGGCCTCGGTGCCCTCCGTGAAGGTCGTGGCCAGGACCTCCTCCGTCACCACCTGCCCCTGAGCCCGCAGCGCCGCCGCCAGGTCAGGGGAGGTGGCGGTCCACCACAGGTCGATGCGGTCCGTGATCGACAGGCCGGTCGACTTGCGGGCCTCCTGGACCAGGCGGATGACCTCGCGCAGCAGGCCGGCGCGGCGCAGCTCGTCGTCGAGCTCCAGGTCCAGGGCCACGGTCTCGCCGGTGCCGGTGCCGATCGCGCCCGTCTCCACGGCCCAGCCCGAGCGAGGCTGCTCGTTGACGATCACCTCGTCAGGGCCGAGCATGATCTCGCCCAGCGAGTCGGCCTCCACCATGACCGTGGCGCCCGAGCGCAGCGCTCGGGCCACGCGGGCCGGGTCGGCGGCGGCCATCGCGGCGGCCACGAGCTTGGTCTGGGAGCCGAAGCGCTTGCCCAGGGCCCGGAAGTTGGGCTTGACCGTGTAGGACACGAGGTCGGCGCTGAAGCCGGACATGTCCTCCATGGCCTGGACGTTGAGCTCGTCGGCGACCAGGCCGCGCAGCTCGGCGGGCAGCGCCGGCCAGCCGTGCGCCCCCACCAGGGCGCGCCGCAGCGGCTGGCGGGTCTTGACGCCCGAGGAGGCGCGGGCCGAGCGGCCCAGCTCCACCAGGCGGCGCACCAGGGCCATCTGGTCCGACAGCGCCGGGTCGAGCAGGTCCTCGCGCACCTGCGGCCAGGAGGTCAGGTGCACCGAGGACGGGGCGCCCGGGGTGCGCAGGACGTCCCAGAGGTGGTCGGTGACGAACGGCGTGATGGGCGCCATCAGCCTGATGACCGTCTCCAGGCACTCGTACAGGGTCGCGAAGGCGTCCTGCGAGCCCTGCCAGAAGCGGCGGCGCGAACGGCGTACGTACCAGTTGGACAGGTCGTCGAGGAAGTCGGCCAGGCGGCGGCCGGCCCGCTGGGTGTCGTACTCGTCGAGCGCCGCCGTGACCTCGGCGACCGTGCGGTGCAGCTCGGCCAGCGCCCAGCGGTCGAGCAGCGGGCGCTCGGCCGGGGCGGTGGCCTCGGCCAGCCGCTCGGGCGTCCACGACTCGGCGTTGGCGTAGAGGGTGAAGAACGAGGAGGTGTTCCAGAGCGTCAGCAGGACCTTGCGGACGATCTCCTCCAGCGTGTTGTGCCCCACCCTGCGGGCCGACCAGGGCGAGCCGGAGCAGGCCATGAACCAGCGCAGCGCGTCGGCGCCGTGCTGGTCCATCAGCGGGATCGGCTCCAGGATGTTGCCCAGGTGCTTGCTCATCTTGCGGCCGTCCTCGGCCAGGATGAGGCCGAGGCAGAGCACGTTCTCGTAGGAGGACTGGCCGAAGACGAGCGTGCCGACGGCCATCAGCGAGTAGAACCAGCCGCGCGTCTGGTCGGTGGCCTCGCAGATGAACTGCGCCGGGTAGAGGCCCTCGGGCTTGCCGCGCTCGCCCCACTGGGCGAAGGGCATGGAGCCGGAGTCGTACCAGGCGTCGATGACGTCGGGCACGCGGCGGGCCTCGGCGCCGCACGAGGGACAGCCGAAGGTGACGTCGTCGACGTACGGGCGGTGCGGGTCGAGGGCCGAGACGTCGTGGCCCGCGAGCGTGCTCAGCTCCTCCAGCGACCCGACACAGGTCACGTGGGACTCGTCCTGCGAGCACACCCACAGCGGCAGCGGCGTGCCCCAGTAGCGCGAGCGCGACAGCGACCAGTCGACGTTGTTGCGCAGCCACTCGCCGAAGCGGCCCCACTTGATCGTGTCGGGGTACCAGTTGGTGCCGGCGTTCTCCGCCAGCATCTGGTCCTTGACCGCGGTGGTGCGGATGTACCAGGACGGGAGCGCGTAGTAGAGCAGCGGCGTGTGGCAGCGCCAGCAGTGGGGGTAGCTGTGCTCGAAGTGGCCGCCGCGGAACAGCAGCCCGCGCGCCCGCAGGTCCTCGGTCAGCTCCTCGTCGGCGTCCTTGAAGAACCGGCCGCCGACCATGGGCACGTCGTCGAGGAAACGGCCGTCGGGGCCGATCGGGTTGACCACGGGCATGTCGTAGCGCTTGATGACGGCCAGGTCGTCGGCGCCGAAGGCGGGCGCCTGGTGCACCAGGCCGGTGCCGTCCTCGACGGTGACGTAGTCGCCGAGCACCACGTAGTGGGCGCCGGGGATGTCGACCAGGTCGAACGGGCGCGTGTAGGTGGTGTGCTCCAGGTCGCGGCCGGTGTGGCGGGACAGCTCGGTCACGTCGTCGCCGAGCACCGACAGCAGCGGCTCGGCCACGACCAGCACCTCGCCGTCGGCCGTGCGGGCGGCCACGTAGGTGACGTCGGGATGGACGGCGACGGCCGTGTTGGAGACCAGCGTCCACGGCGTGGTCGTCCAGACCAGCAGCGCCGCGCCCAGCTCGGCCAGCGGGCCCGAGGTCACGGGCATGCGGACGTAGACCGACGGGCTGGAGACGGTCTCGTAGCCGCCGGGCTGGCCCAGCTCGTGGTCGGACAGCCCGGTGCCGCAGCGCGGGCAGTAGGGTGTGATCCGGAAGTCGCGGAACAGCAGGCCCTTGTCGAAGACGACCTTCAGCGACCACCACACGGACTCGATGTAGGACGGGTCCATCGTCCGGTAGGCCTGCGACAGGTCGATCCAGTAACCCATCCGCTCGGTCATCTGCTCGAACGCGTCCACGTGCCGCAGCACCGACTCGCGGCACTTGGCGTTGAACTCGGCGATGCCGTACGTCTCGATGTCCTTCTTGCCGGACAGGCCCAGCTCGCGCTCGACGCCGACCTCGACCGGCAGGCCGTGGCAGTCCCAGCCGGCCTTACGCGGAACGCTGAATCCGCGCATGGACTTGTAGCGGGGGAAGAGGTCCTTGAACACGCGGGCCTCGACGTGGTGGACGCCGGGCAGGCCGTTGGCGGTGGGCGGGCCCTCGTAGAAGACCCAGGAGGGGTTGCCGGCGTTCTGCTCCACCGAACGCTCGAAGATCTTCCCGTCCCTCCACCGGTCGAGGACCTCGCGCTCGAGCGCGGGCAGGTCGACCTGCGCGGAAAGAGAGCGGAAATACGGAGAAGACATCTCGGGCGGGACCTCCACGCTTGATCGGCCGGCAGGGCTGTTGCGTGAAGGGACGAAGCCGGACGGCTCCGCGGTACCACCCTTCTTGGCCTCGCTCGGGGCGGGGCCCTCTTCATTCGAACTGCGGCCGGGTCTAATGAGCTCGAAGAGCCGTTCTTCCGGCGGCTCCGGGGTGATATCCCTCACAGTCGGGGGCCCCATCAACGCCTTGCAGACTCAAACCATAACGCAGAGCGGGGGCGAAGGCTTCCAGGTTTTCCCGGGTGGCTGCCCTGCCGGCGCCCGGGCTTCGGTACGTGAGTCGTAAACGGCGCAAAGTTGTGGGAATGGACGCCGCTGAGAAGGAGTTGAATGCGCGAGGCGGGATAGTACGGGGGAGGTAAACCGTCCGGCGGGTCGTTTGCCGTTCCGTTATGAGGATCCTAAGCTGCCCGCACCCTTTAGGCCCTTGGTTCAGTATGGAGGCAGGCATGGCGGCAGTCACGCAGACCGCTACACCGTCGATGTGGTCGGAAGAGGAGCTGGCCGACGTCCGCGGCCGGCTCCAGACCGAGATCGACGAGCTCGAGGCGGACATCCACCGTCACGAGTCGGAGATAGCCTCTGGTGACGTCACCCAGGGCGCCGGCGACGACCAGGCGGACGCCGGAGCCAAGACGTACGAGCGCGAACGCGAGATCGCCCTTACCCTGAATGCGCGCGATCTGGTCGCGCAGAACGAACGTGCGATCGCCAGGATCGACGCAGGGACCTATGGAGTGTGCGAATCGTGCCACAAGCCGATCGGCAAGGAACGCCTCCAGGCGTTCCCGAGGGCGACGCTGTGCGTGGCCTGCAAGCAGAAGGAGGAGCGCCGGTAGCGGGCACCCCTGACGACCCTCCCGAGGACCGGGCTCCGGCCGCCGCCGGGCGCGGGGAGGGGGCGGCCGCGGCAGGGCGCGGGCCCCGCCGGGGCCTGTTCGCGGTCCTGGTGGCGCTGGCGGCCGTGATCTACGCGGCCGACCTCGTCACCAAGACGGTGGTGCTGCGCGCGCTCGAAGGCGAGCCGCCGCTGGTGGTGCTCCCCGGCGTGCTGCAGTTCCGGGTGATCTTCAACTCGGGCGCCGCCTTCAGCATCGGCACGGGGATGACGTTCGTCTTCACGCTGATCGCGGCCGGGGTGGTCGTGGCCATCGTCCGCACCGCGCGCAAGCTCGGCAGCCGGGCCTGGGCGGTCACGCTCGGTCTGCTGCTGGGCGGCGCGACCGGCAACCTCACCGACCGGCTGCTGCGCTACCCGTCGGGCTTCGGGCGCCCGACGCAGCTTCAGGGCCACGTCGTCGACTTCATCGAGGTCCTCCCGGGGAACTTCCCGGTCATCGACTACTTCCCCGTCTTCAACATCGCCGACTCGGCGATCGTCTGCGGCGGCATCCTGGCGGTGTTCCTGGCCTGGCGCAACGTGCAGATCGACGGGTCGAAGGAGGTGGGCGACGGTGAGTGAGCAGCGCAGCCTGCCCGTGCCCGACGGCCTGGAGGGAGAGCGGCTCGACGCCGCGCTGTCGCGGCTGTTCGGCTTCTCCCGTACGCGCGCCGCCGAGCTGATCCTGGCCGGCGAGGTGCTGGTGGACGGGCGGCAGCCGGCCAAGTCCGACCGGGTGCACGCCGGAGCGTGGCTCGACGTGACGATGCCGCCGCCGGTGACCACGCCGATGCCGGTGGCCGAGCCGGTGCCGGGCATGACCATCGTGTACGAGGACGACGACGTCATCGTGATCAACAAGCCCGTCGGGGTGGCCGCCCACCCCACCGTCGGCTGGACGGGCCCGACCGTGATCGGCGGGCTGCTCGGCGCCGGCCACACCATCGCCACCAGCGGCGCCGCCGAGCGCCAGGGCATCGTGCACCGGCTCGACGCCAACACCACGGGCGCCATGGTCGTGGCCAAGAGCGAGCACGCCTACTCCCACCTCAAGCGGGCCTTCAAGGAGCGCACGGTCGACAAGCGCTACCACGCGCTGGTGCAGGGCCACCCCGACCCGTTCAGGGGCACGGTCGACGCGCCCATCGACCGGCACCCGTCGGGCGACGGCCGCTTCGCCGTCGTGGCGGGTGGCAAGCCGTCCGTGACCCACTACGACACGGTGGAGGCGTTCAGGGCGGCGTCGCTGCTGGACATCAAGCTGGAGACCGGGCGTACGCACCAGATCAGGGTGCACATGTCGGCCCTGCGCCATCCGTGCGTGGGCGACCTGCTGTACGGCGCCGATCCCACGCTGGCCGCCCGCCTGGGGGTCACCCGGCAGTGGCTGCACGCGGTGGCGCTGGGGTTCGAGCATCCGTCGAGCGGAGAGTGGATGTCGTTCAGCACCGACTATCCGCAGGACCTGCAGAAGGCGCTCGACATCGTCCGCGAGGAGTCCTGAGAGGCGTCCCGCGCGAGGAGTCCTGATGGACCGTGAGGAGTGCTGATGGACGTCGTGCCGCGGAGGCGTTCCGAAGAACGCTCGGCCGGGCTATGACCCCTCGACCTGGCCAGGTGTCCTGGCCGGGGTGTCGTCCTTCCTCTCCTTGTCGTCCGTCGCCTCCCGCGACGGGGTCGCGCTCCGCTTGGGGGCGGGCGTCCTCGGCTGCTCGCGGGTGGGCGGCGGGGTGCTGCGCGGGCCGGTGCTCCGGGGTACGGTCCCGCGCTCCGGAGGCTGGGACGCCGGCGGCCGGGAGGCTGTGTCCTCAAGTCCGGTCTGGTCGGGGGTCTGGTCGGGGGCCTGGCCGGTGGCCGGTGTCGTCCGGTCGGGGGCGGTGCTGGCGACCACGGCGGGGACGGTGCCGGGGCCGCTTGGCCGGTCGTCCGAGCGCTTCGACCACCAGGCCGCGCCGCCCATGACGACCGCCACGACGAGCGCGCCCCCGGCGATGGCGGCCAGCGGCAGCGCCCGCCCGCGCCCGCCACCGCGCTGCCGCGTCACGCCGGGCAGAGCCACAGGGCCGGTCCGCTCAGGCGCGCCGCCCGCCAGGATCACGCTCAGCCGCCGCTCGGCCTCGTCCAGCGTCATGCGCTCGGACGGATCCTTGCGCAGCAGCCCCATCACCACGGGAGCGAGCACGCCGGCCCTGGCCAGCGGCTCCGGCTCGGCGTGCATGACCGCGCCCAGCGTGGCCAGCGCGTTGTCGCGGTGGAAGGGGGAGTGGCCCTCGACCGCCATGTAGAGCGTCACCCCCAGCGACCACAGGTCCGACGCCGGCCGGGCCCGGCCGCCCGCCGCGCGTTCCGGCGCCATGAAGGAGGGGGTGCCGATCAGGATGCCGGTCCTCGTGACCGGGGCCTCGTCCTCGGTGGTGGCGATGCCGAAGTCGGTGAGCACCGCCCGGCCGTCCTCGGTGAGCAGCACGTTGTCGGGCTTGACGTCACGGTGCAGCACGCCGGCCGCGTGCGCGGCCCGCAGCGCCTCCATGAGCTGCAGCCCGACGCTCGCGACGTCGAGCTGGGACATGGGGCCCTCGTCGCGGATCTGCTCGCCCAGCGTGCGGGAGTGCACGAGCTGCATGACGATCCAGGGGTGACCCTGCTCCTCCAGGACGTCGTAGACGGCGGCCACGCCGGGGTGCGCCACCCGGCCCGCCGCCCTGGCCTCGCGGAACGTGCGTACGGCGAACTCCTCGCGCTCCTCGCCCGTCAGACCGGTGGGCGGCAGCACCTCCTTGACGGCCACGTCCCTGCCGAGCACCTCGTCGTGCGCCTGCCACACCGTGCCCATGCCGCCCCGGCCGATCGTCCTGAGCAGCCGATATCGCCCACCGACCATCACCGCTGAATCGGACATGCACCGCGACTACCCAAGAACGATCCGGACAAGCGCTGTAACAGCCGCCGCTGCCGCCAGAACCACCAGAAAGGGAGCGCGCAGCAGCAGCGCCACGACCGCCGCCCCGAGCCCCGCCGCGCGGGCGGGGTCGAAGCGCAGCGCGCCGTCCTCCGTGAACATCTGCACCGCGATCAGCGCCGCCAGCAGCGCCACCGGCACCAGCTCGGCGAACCTGCGCACCGTCGGATGGTCCAGCACCCTGCGCGGCGCGGCGAGCCCGGCCAGCTTCAGCGCGTAGCAGCCCGCGCAGACCACGGCGATCGCCCACCACAGCGTCATCGCGCCATCACCACCAGGACGGCCACGGCCGACAGCAGCACCGGCACGCCCGGCGGGAAGAACGGGGTGGCGCACAGCGCGATCACCGCCGCGCCGGCGGCCAGCGCGGGCAGTTCGCCGCCGGCCTTCAGGCGGGGCCACAGGATGGCGAGGAACGCGACGGGGCCCACCACGTCCAGGCCCAGCACGCCGGGGTCGCCCAGGGACGAGGTGCCGTAGGCGCCGGCCAGCGTGGTGAGGTTCCAGGTCAGGTACAGGCTGGCGAACGTGGTCACGAAGCCCGTGCGGGCGGCCTCGGGGGTCGGCTGGGCGAGCGTGACGGCCGTGGTCTCGTCGATGACGCCTTGGGCGGTCAGCAGGCGGCGCGGCCCGCGGACCCGGAGCAGGTCGGCCAGGCGCAGGCCGTACAGCGTGTTGCGGCCACCGAGCAGCAGCGCGCCGAGCGCGGCGGCGGCCAGGTCACCGCCGGCGCCCACCGCGCCGGTCAGCGCGAACTGCGAGGCGCCGGTGAACGCCAGCAGGCTGAGCACGCACGCCTGCGGCACCGACAGGCCCGCGGTGATCGCCGCGGCGCCGAAGGCGAGGCCGGACAGCCCCACCGCCAGGCCGACGCCGAGACCGTCCCGCACGGCGGCGGAGCGGTGTGTTGTCTCTTCCATGCCACCCGAGGTTAGGCGGAGGGAAATGTCCCGGTCTTGTACGATCCTGCGGCCCGCTGGTACGCGGCGGGCGGCACGCCCATGATGCGTTTGAAATGCCGGTTCAGATGCGCCTGGTCGGTGAAGCCCACCTCGGCGGCCACCTGCGCGGGCCGTACGCCGGAACGCAGCAGCCGGCCCGCCTGGCGGACCCGCAGCGAGATCAGGTAGGCGTGCGGCGGCATCCCCGTCGCGGCCTTGAACGCCCGCAGCAGCGCGAACGGCCGCGCCCCCACCGCGCCCGCCAGGTCGTCCAGCGTCGGCGGGTCGACCAGGCTCTCGTGCAGCAGGTCGAGCGCCTCGCGCACCGCCCCAGGCCCCTCTGGAGGCCCGCCGCCGGGCGGCCTGGGCGCGGCGTGCGGGGTCAGCAGCCGGGCGAACAGCGCCCGGCTCAGCGTCGCGGCGGCCAGCGCGTCGCCCCGCTCGGCCGCCTCGTGCGCCCGCGCCAGCAACCGCGCCACCTGGTCGTCGCGCGCCACCTGCGCGGGGAAGTGCGGCGTGCCCGCGGGCGCGCCCAGGTCGGTGGCGATCGCCTCCAGCGCGCCGATCGACGGGTAGAGCATCCGGTACGCCCACCCGCCCGGCACCCCCGCGTGCCCGGTGTGCGCGCTGTCGGGATTGACCAGCACGATCTCGCCCGCCCCCGCCCGGTGCAGCGTGCCGCGGTAGTCGAACTCCTCCACCCCCGACACGATGAGGCCGATCGCGTAGCCGTCGTGCGCGTGCCTGGCGAAGCGGTGGGTGACATAACGGGCCTTGAGCAGGTCGGTCTCCGGCACCGCCGGATGCCGCCAGAACCGGGCCTGCTCACGCTCGTGCGGACTCATCGCGCCGGCTTGAACGTCCTGGCGAACGTGTCGAAGTAGTGCCGGTCCTGCTTCCACCGGGCGTGCGTGGTCTCCCAGTAGAGGGCGTACGGGCGGCCGTCGTCGGTGTGGAAGCCACGGTTGATCACGTGGATCGTCTCGCCGCCGCGCACCCTGACGAACTCCCAGTCGGCGGCCCGCAGGCCGAGGTAGCCGGTGGGCTTGATACCGATCCGCCGATATCCGGCGAACTCGCCCCTCGCCCTGATCTCCCTCTCCAGACCGGCCCAGTGCTCGACCGGGTCGTCCCACGGGATGTCGGGGACCGTCCACTCCACGATCAGCGCTCCCGGGCTGCCGGGGCCGGTGACGCGGATGCTGTCGCGCTCCGGGTCCTTCCTGGCCTGCCAGCGCGGCGGCAGGGCGATGCGGAAGCGGCCCGCCGCGTTGCTGTAGGAGCTCCAGCCCGCCGGGAGCGGGGTGCGCGTGACGGTGGGCTCAGGCGTGGGGGTGCGGGTCGGGGTGGGCTCGGGGGTGGCGTCGGCCGTGGTGGTGACCTGGCCGGAGGCGGGTGTCGGGTCCGGGGTCGCGGAAGGAGCGGCCCAGCGGTCGGACAGCAGCACGCCGGCCGTGACCAGCGCCGCGACGGCGGCCAGCGCCGAGGGCACGCCGATCCACAGCGCCTTCGCGCGCCCGGCCGGCCGCTGCTTGGGCAGCGTCGGATACGCCCCGCCGCCGGCGGGGACGGACCCGTGCGTGTCATGACCGCGACGCCCCACCTGGCCACCCGCCTGGCCACCCGCCTGGCCACCCGAAGGAAG